>NZ_MQTZ01000029.1 GCF_001939115.1 Leptolyngbya sp. 'hensonii'
GGATTGTTCCTCTTCTGGTTGCCACCCTACTGTTCTGAGATGAATCGGATCGAGGAGCAGTGGCATCAACTCAAAACCCATGAAATTGCTGGGCGGATGTTTGAGCATGAAGTTGATTTAGCCGATGCGATCATCGAGGGAATGCAAGCTCGTAGTAGTAGGGGCAATTACTCCCTGGAACGTTTTATATTTAATTCCTCCTGACTACTTACACCAAACCGAGAATTTTACCAGAGGCATGAGGAGAGTAAACCGCCGCTTGGAGGTAAAGTCTGCAGCCCTCCAGGCGGCAAAATTCAGTATTTGGGCCACTAGTTTGCCTCCTGGTCGCTGGGGTTGAGAAGGGGTTGGACCAATTCCAAGATGCGACTGAATTGAAAGTTATTGGACAGTTCTGTTAAGCCCCTGATGAGTTCTGTCTGCGGGGATGGAATCTGCTGAATGAGTTTCAGAATCACAGTGTCATTCCCCTGAGCAGCAGCCAAGTTGAGCTGCTCCAGCCACACGGGTGGCATCAATTTTAACGACGTGGTCAGAAGGCTATCAGGACCCAGGGGGGTCAGCTTCCTATCTTCCTGCTCCTCTTCATAAAGATATTGCACCCCCAGATAATCCTCTATTTTCATCAGGATTTCCTCTGCCTGGAAAGGCTTGCGGACAAAGTCATCACAACCACTAGCCAGAATCGCCTGTCGCTGTTCTTCAAAGGCGCTAGCAGTCAGGGCAATCACGATCGTCGATCGCCCTTCCGAGAGAGCCTTGATCTGTTGGGTAGCCTGATAGCCATCCATGACGGGCATACGCATGTCCATCCAGATCAAATGAGGCCGCCAGCTTTTCCAGAGGGTGAGAGCTTCCTGTCCATTTTCAGCCTCCTGAACTTCAAACCCGACTTCCCGTAATAGACTCATCAACAGCAGACGATTAGTGGGACTGTCTTCTACCACCAAAATGCGGCAGGTGGGTTGGCCAGGAACTAATCCAATCACCCGCTCTCGGCGAGGGGAGCGTGACCCAATCTGATTGCTCTTCAGCGGCTTAACGGCGATCGTGAAACTAAAACGGGTTCCCTGACCCAGCATGCTGCTGACCTGAATATCTCCTCCCATCATGCGGACAAATTTGCGGCTGATCGCCAATCCCAAACCAGTACCTTCACCTGAACGAATCCCCGACTCAGTTTGCCCAAATGTCTGAAACAGGCGATCAAACTCTTCCTGGGAAATTCCACAGCCAGTGTCTTCTACTTCAATCTGGAGGGTCATGGGTTCTCTGTCACCGGTCACTGCAACGGGATTGATTGCCGCAGGCTTGACCCATGAGACTCGCAATGTTACCTTGCCTTCATCTGTAAACTTAATCGCATTGCCCAGCAGATTAATCAGAACCTGGCGTAGTTTTCCTTCATCGCCATGGATGTAACGGGGTACCTCTGGATCGGACTCGAAGACTATTCTCAGTCCTTTAGCCTGAGCCTTAAGCTGCATCATTGATTCCAGACTTTTGAGAACGCCTTGTAAGTCAAAATCCGTTTCCTGCAGGACAATTCGACCTGCCTCAATCTTCGACATCTCCAGAATATTGTTGATCAGCGAGAGCAGGTGTTCCCCACTGCGGCCAATGATATCCAGATAGGCTTGATGCTCAGGTTTCACAGATTTAGCCCGATGGAGAAGTTGGGTAAAACCCAGGATGGCATTCAGTGGGGTGCGCAGCTCGTGGCTCATATTGGCCAAAAATTCACTCTTAGCCCGATTGGCCTGATCTGCGGCTTCCTTGGCAATCTGGAGTTCGGCTGCCTGCCGTTGGGTTTGGACCAGCAATTCCGTCTGTTGTATAGCCACCCCCAATTGATTGGCAATCTGGCTGACCATACGGATTTCCGTTTCTTGCCAGAGGTAGGGACCGGAGTTGTAGTAAGCAGCCAGCAGCCCCCAGAGTTGATCACCGCAACAAACTGGTACCGTCAGATAAGCTCGGGCCTGAAACTTTTCCAGCAAGTTAATATAACAGTCACCATAGCCAGCTTGGTAAATATCCGACACTGCAATATGGCTGCGTTGCCGACTATATCCCCCTCCCTGAGTTTCCTTCAGATAGGTGTCCTCCACAATACTGGTGGGACTTTGCCAGGTTTTGACAATGCACCGATCGTGCTGCACCGTGTCTTTAATTGGCTCGGCTACCTCAGGTTGGACATTAAAGTTCTGAATCAGGGAAACCCAACCAGCAGCCACCGATTCCGCCGCAAACTCACCACTCCAGTCTGGCTCAAATTTGTAAATCACCACCCGATCACAATTCAGAAAATAGCGCAATTCCTGCGTAGTTGCCGTAAAAATATCTTCCAGACTGAGGGTCTGGCGCATTTGCTGGATCACCCTGGAAATGGTTCTCTCCCGCTCGGCCATCTGTTGCAGCGTCACTTCCGATCGCTTACTTTCAGTAATGTCGCTGCAGGTACAAACCACCCGCTCAACTCTACCGTCTGGAAGGAATTGGGGGTCAGCATTAAGCTGTAACCACAGTTTGCTCTGGTCTTGGGGACGCCGCACTCCGATCACAACGTTCCGAATCGGCAGCCGCTGGACAATTGCTTGCTGTACCGGCAATTCCTCTACTGGAAAAGGAGTCCCATCCTCCTGCAGAAGAGACCAACCCTGGCCAAAGACTTGCCCGGTTAAAGGATCTGTCGATAGATTTAGAAGATGGTAAGCAGCCTGATTCGCGACCATCACTTCAGAGTTCGCATTTAGCAACAGCACACCCACCTGCATATCCCGAATCAGCAGATGAAACCATTCCTCACTGGCTTCCAGAATCTGTTGTTGCAGCCGAGCCTGCTTTCCCGCATCGGTTCGCCGCCGGGCCAGACTGAGGGTAACGGTGGTAGACAGGATCGCAATTATCACGGAGAGGACGACTAATCCATTGTGATCAGTACCTGTAAAAGCTTGTTCCATAACAATATTTGGTTTGATTAAGCTGCGGTGTGCGCCTAAAAACTATGACGCTGTAAGGGTTACACCATATTTCTTGCCCGATTAAAGTGCCCTCCAGTAATTTGGGCTAACCTCTCTTCACCCCCACGGTGTTCCTCAATTTAGCGCCGAGCTACTTTAGGATCACGAATTAAATAAGATGAACAATTGGGGTGCAGGGGCGTTGCCCCTGCTTGGGGGCGAAGCCCCCAAACCCCTACTTTATTTAGTTTTCGATCCTTAGGCAGTTCTTTCAAGCCATTTTTCTGACTTGGGGAAATTTTTAATGATTGTGCTCATTCCACTGGATGCTGGAGTTAACTATTCTGGCTAAAAATGTCATGAGAAACCCATCTCAAGAGAGCATTGGTATAAATCACACCTAAATTATTCTAATCAATACTAAATACCTAATTTTTATCCCTCAAATGCAAAAACTGTTAAATTTTAACAGCCCATATCTTTGCGGCGATCCTCACTTTAATTAAGTGCGCCGCATTACGCAGTCTTCCGGGTAAATCAGTGATCTATTCTGTGGTCGCCAACCCCTCAGGCTAGGATAGAAGCGTTCAACTGTTGCGAGTTGCCCCCTTGAACGAATCACAAACCTGGCGTTGGAAAACCTGGAACAACCTCCCTTATCTGACTTGCAGCCTGCTAGATCCCTGGCCCCATGGCTTCTTCACGCAGCAATTTCGACCTCGATCGCCCCAAGAGCTCACTTCCATCCTGCATGACACCACCGAAGTCTACCGAATGAAACAGGTCCACGGTAATACGGTTCTCTCGGCAACGGAAGTTGGAGCAGCCGTGACCGAATTCACCGCAGAATTGGAATTGCCCCAGGCTGATGGTCTGATGACAGAACAATCAGCCCAAGCCGTCTGGGTTTGCACAGCAGATTGCAGCCCGGTGCTGATTGCTGATCCTGGTACCGGCCAAGTGGCTGCGATCCATGCCGGATGGCGAGGTACAGCCACCAGAATTGTTCCCACGGCGATCGCCCGCTTACAGGAGCAGGGCAGCCAATTATCTGACTTAAAGGTGGCGATCGGACCTGCAATCGCAGGAGAGGTGTATCAGGTGGCCGAGGCCGTTGCCGTTGAAGTCGGAGAGACCATCGCTCCCAAGGATGTTCTATCAGATGCTGGTGCACTTCTGGAAGCCCTGCAGAATCTGCCTCAACCGCCTATTCTTCCCGATCCTGAGCCAGGTCGGGTGCGGTTGGATGTGCGCCGGGTGATTACCCTGCAACTGCTCCAATTGGGGATCGGGCCAGAGCAGGTCGAGATCGCGCCCCACTGTACCTATCAGCAACCAGAGTACTTCTTCTCCTACCGTCGTACTGGGGAAAAACAGGTGCAGTGGTCGGGGATCGTCAGCCAATAGCGGCATTGCAGGCGAGGCGGTATTGCAGTCAACCCCTGTACCGGTTTATTTTCTATCCCGATATCGTTGCAGGAGCCCCGGCAGGTAGTCATAGCCATCGACCCCGATCGCCGCAATGATTTGAGGTCGGCCTCTTTCCAGGCTGGCCTGAAACGATTCTGCCCCCAATTGCCCCTGTAGGATGGCCAGCAGTCCAGCTGGTTGTCGCCAGTTATCGGCCCCAATCTGCTCTAATTGGTACATAGCCAGACTGGCCTGGACAATCGCAGCCTCTACCTGGCCCAGGTGGTAATAGGCTTCCCCCAGGTAGGACAGACTGAGACCGTACAGATACAGATCACCTGAGAATTGGGCCGATCGAATTGCCTGCTCCAGTTCCGGTATCGCAGCCCCATAGTCTTGCACAACCACATGGGCAATTCCCAGGCTGCTGCAACAGAGAGCCCGACTCTGGCCATCTCCCACTTTCTCAGACAGATTTAATCCCTGCTGTAGGTAAGTGATGGCGGCTTCATAAATCTCTGGTTCCGGCACTCCTGCCTGCTGGGCCTGGAACACTTCGCTGTACCCCAGATTAGCCAGGGCGTTTGCTTCTCCGGGCCGATCACCCGCCTGCCGACTCATCACCAGAGCCCGCTGGCTGTACTGGATCGCTTCAGCATACTGTTTTTGGGCCATACTGGTGCGGCTAAGGTGATTGAGACAGGCAATCTCGCAGATCCGATCCCCGGCTTCCCGGGCAATATCCAGAGCCTGTTGATGGAAGGTATGGGCTCGATCGTACTGCCCCTGCACCCGACAGGAATAGCCCAGCAGCACCAGGATACGGGCCTTCTCTTGTGTGCCAGGGGTACGTCTCAGCGGTTCATCCAGGTAGTCCAGTGTATTCCGCAGGTAGCTCCCAGCAAAGGAGGCAAAGATTCCCCCATACAGCGGGAAATAATCCCGTTGAGCAAAGGTCCGCAGAAGCTGGAGGGTAATCTGAAAGGCGCTGTTGGCAAAGCGCTGATGCATGGGTAGATGACTAACCTGATTAAACCCATTGGCCAATTGGGACCAGATAGCGGCAAAAGTCAGATAAACAGAGATGGAGAGCTTTGCCCCTGCCGTATTGTCATAGACCAGTTGATCGAATCGGTTGACCAGTCCCCGTTGCAAGCACTGCAGGACCAGAGCCAGTTCTACCCAGGTGCTGAAGTCCAGGGACTGTTGAGCTGTCCAGTCGCTAATGGGCTTTTCCAGGGCGATTCCCTGAAAAAAACTTTCCAGGTGAGGCCGGTTGGACTGTTTGGCCCAGAGTGCCCAGGGACCTCGCTGCCCTGGTGTGCCGCCAAACCCTAACTGTTCTCGACTTTGGTCATAGATCCAGCTGACCAGATACTGACTCAGGCGCTCCCAGGAGGCTAGCCCTTGCTGAATCCCTTCCCCGAGTTCCTGCAGAAGCTTGTCTGAAGTCTGGGCTTGTTGCATCAGGGCCTTGGCCAAGGGGTTCCAATCTTGCAAGCCGAGCGCCTGAGGTTGATTGGGGTCCAGGGCCTGGAAGAGGAGGTGCAGGCGATCGTCGGCAGCAGCCTGACTTATCTCATGGACGATCCCAGTTAAGGCTGCGGTAGCCTGATTTTGCTCCTGACGGCGCTGCCACTCGCCCTGAACCGTTTGTAAGGCCCGCAAGATTCGATTGGCTTTAGCGATTTTAAGCTCATCGGTTTGGGCCTGGCGTTGCTGCTGGGTGGCCTCTAAGCGATCGCTGAGACACCGCTCAAACACCTCGCCCGTCCCCACCTCCACGCCTTCAGCCAGCATCTGATAGACCTGCTCCTTAGAGCGGATCTTGCCTTTTAAGGTCATTTCTACGATCTGGTCAAGCAATTGGTTATAACTGTTGATGAGAGAAGGATTACGATCGGGCATACTGGAACAAACTTCCTACTAATTAGGGTTATGCATCCTCAAGAGCACGATGATCTGGATCAACCATCCCTGCCAGATAGGTCTCCTGATTCCTCTCCAACGGGGGTATGGCGCTGGTTGACTCACCTGCCCAGACATGGGCAGATTGCCACCCTATCCATCACAGCGCTACTCGCTCTAGCAATTTTGAGTGCTGCACTCAATTTACTAGTCCTTTCCTTTAGGCTAGCTTTTCTGGCCGGGGTTGTTTACCTGATCTACAGAATTTTATTCCTGACCCGCTGGCAGTGGTTTATGAATCTGCCGAAACACGGGCAGATCATGACCCTCTCGATTACCACGCTGCTCTCTCTGGCCGTTTTGAGTATCGTGCTCGATTTGCTGATTCTTGCCGTCAGGCTGGCTTTTCTGGCTGGGATAATCTACCTCATCTACAGACTTTTATTCCTGACTCGCTTCCGCAGTCGTTGAGCTGTGAAGATTAGACCCCTCGCACTACTCGGCAAGATTTGTCCGACAGCCAGAGTTTACCCAAGGGACTAAGGAACTTCTGAAGACAGCGGTGAAGTCTGATCCAGATAAGTGTGAGGGATGAAGTTCTATGCTATTTCTGGCTCAAGGGATTCCAGCAATCCCTGATCTGACCCACCCCCAGGAGTTAATCCAGTTCGGCCAGCAAGTGCTGCAACTGAATCAATGGTTGCTGCTGCTGGTAGTTGGGGTTGGCCTTGTTCTGGCAGCGTTAAATTTCTCCTATAGGCCCGATCGCCCAGTTGGCTGGGAAGAGGACCTGCGCCACTACAAACAACTTCTGCGAGGAATGGTGCAGGGGTTGCTAGTGGTGCTGATCTTGATCGGGGGATTTTTCCTCTGTACGACGCTGGCCAATCGGTATCACCATTGGGAGCAGAGCAAAATTACTCAGGTGGCCGGGACTGTCGCTGGGGAACGGGTGGAACAGCCTGCGCCTCTGGTCCGCTACACCATTGAAGAACCCTATACCACAGTCACCTATGTGGATGGCAGGAAAACAGAAGTCGAGAAAAAGCGGAAGGTCGATCGCTTCCTGTCTCCCAGTTCATCCCAGGCAGAGGTGAAGTTGACCCAGACCGTGGACCCAGCCACAACTCGGCTGATTTACCAATCCACGTTCAGTGGCACTTACCAAATCACCAACACCCTGGATGTAACCCAGGACTTTATTTTTGAGGCAGCTCCCCCGGGGGGCTATACCCTGTTGCAGGATTATCGGGTGGAGCAGGATAGCAAACCCCTGGAACCCCAAAATCAGGGAGAGTACAACTTTCCCCTGCAGCTCGCCCCCGGAGAATCCACCCAGATTCGGATCACTTACAAAGCCCAGGGGGCTCCCCGCTGGGTTTATACCGCCAATGGCCGAATTCTCTCCAAGTTTCGTTTAACTGTGCTAGCCGACTTCCCCAATGCTGATTTTGCCAGTGGTATTGTCCCAACGGAGACGCGCCTGGAAGGACGGGGAACCCGGTTTACCTGGACTTTTGCCGAGAATGTCTCAGTGCAAAATCCTTTCGGCGTCTTTACTGCCACCCAACGATTCCGCAACACCGGTGTATTACCCCGCTTGCTCCTGCTGGCCCCTGGTATTTTCCTCTGGTGGTTGTTGTTGCTGTACCTGTCGGGACCGATGCGCCTGCAGGATGTGGCGATCGCAGCCGGGGCATTTTTTGCCTCTCTCCTGAGCCTGACCTATGCCAGCCGTTTCATCGATGCCCGATTGGCCTGGGGATTGCTGCTGCCCCTGCTCCTGTTCTTTGGTTGGGGCTTGGGACGCCAGCGACAGGCCCGCTGGGGCACAACGATCGTGACCCTGAGTGGGGCCATCCTGCCTGTAGGAGGATTCCTGGTGCCCTATACGGGGTTGACCTTGGGGCTGGCCGGGTTGCTGTCGATCGCCTGGCTGCTGCTGGGCTATTTTGGGGGTCGATCTCAGCCCTCGACTTGAACCCTACTGGCGGATTTTCTGCAGGAGATCGTAGAAGGGCTGCCAGTTGTCTTCCTGGGCGATTGCCTCCCAGACTGCTTCAATCTCCGGTCGCAGAAGCACCAGAGATGGATTGTAGCGTTTCAGCCGATCGGCCACCTGGGGCATCTCTTCTGGGGGCAGGCTCAGCAATGCCTGACGATACTGCTTGCGCCATTGCTCCAGAAATTCAATTTGCTCCGGGGTATTGACGCAAACAGCACGGCTGGGCATGCTGTTGGGATCTTCTCGCCAGGCGGGAGAAAACTGCTGGGTCAGCTCCGAAAAGAAAGTGGGATAACTGGCCTGGGTGTCATTCAGAAATTTCAGGGTCAGGGTTAACAGGGGCTTGGCCTGGCCTGGGGGCAGACGATCGAAGCCTAATTTATACAGTATCTGCTGATGATATGCAGCCTGATAATGGTCATGAAACTGAGCCAGACCCCTTTCCATATCCGCAGGGGCAATCACAGTAGACAGGGCCATCTGCAACATTTCCAGGTTCCAGTAACAGATTGACGGTTGGTTTCCATAACTGTAGCGACCAAAGTAATCGAAGTAAGCGGCTGTGAATTGGGGATTGAACTGATTCATGAAGGCATAGGGACCATAGTCAAAGCTTTCCCCAGTGATGGACATGTTATCCGTATTCAAAACGGCATGACAGAAACCAGCCGCCATCCACTGAGCTACCAGTTCTGCTGTCCGCTGCACCAGTTCTGCATAAAACAGTGGGTACCGATCGGGATTGGTTTGGAGATGGGGATAATACTGTTCAATCACATGATTCAAGAGGGGCCGCATCAGGTCGGCTCGATTCAGATAGTGGAGACGCTCAAAAGTACCGAAGCGGAGGTGGGAGCGGCTGAAACGAATCATCACGGACGATCGGGTGGGGGAGGGTTCATCGCCTCGCCAAAGGGCCTGACCCGTTTCGATCAGACTGAGACAGCGAGAAGTGCGAACCCCCATCCGGTGCAACGCCTCTGCCGCCAACACCTCCCGCACCCCCCCTTTGAGGGTGAGGCGACCATCTCCACCCCTGGAGTAAGGAGTGGTCCCAGAACCTTTGGTCCCAAAATCATACAATTCCCCATTCCTGCCCCGAACCTGACCGTAGAGAAACCCCCGGCCATCCCCCAGGTAGGGATTATATTCACCAAACTGATATCCGTGATAACGCAAGGCCAGACAGGGCTGATTACCCTGAAATCGCCCAAAGGCATCAATGAAATGGGTATCCGAAACCTCTGACGGACTTAACCCCAGTTCTGGGAGCAGATCATCGTTGCGAAATCGTAGCAGGTGCTGGGGAAATTCGGCAGCAGTGACCCGATCGTAGTAATCGGCCCCCAGATTTTCCAGAACCGGTTCGTAATTGAGCTGAAAAAAAGGATTGGTGGTATCAGTTTGGGTAGAAACAGGGAAAACCATGCGGTATCTCGACAGGAACTTTTCCTATGCTAGTGGATTGTTACGATTAGATTACAGAACTCAGAAAGGGAAAGGAGTATGGGGTTTTACTCAGAGCTATTGTTTCCCCGGTTAATGGATTGGGTCATGGCCGGTTCCGGTTTAGGGAAATATCGTCAGATGTTGTTGGCAGAGGTGGGGGGAGAGGTGCTGGAAATCGGCTTTGGGACGGGCTTAAATCTGCCCTATTATTCCGATCAAGTCCAGCGGATTGTGACGATCGACCCCAACCCTGGGATGAAGGCTCTGGCCCAGAAGCGAATCCAGGCAACTGCCATTCCGGTTGAGAGTCAGATACGGAGTGGGGAGAATTTACCCCTGGCGGACAATCGCTTTGATTGCGTCGTCAGCACCTGGACCCTCTGCAGTATTCCCAACGTAGAGCAGGCCCTGCAGGAAATCCAGCGGGTGCTCAAACCGGAGGGACAGTTTTTTTTCATTGAGCATGGTCTCAGCCAGGATCCAGCGCTACAGGTGTGGCAGAATCGCCTGACCCCCCTCCAGAAAGTTATAGGAGACGGCTGCCACCTGAATCGCAACATTCGCAGGCTGGTGGAAAGCCATTTGGAACTGGTCTGCCTGGAAGAGTTTTACGCCGACAATCTGCCTAAAGTCTCAGGCTATATGTACATGGGAGTGGCCAGGAAAACACCCTGACAACAGTAATTTCTGCGGGGAACTATAATCCACAATATTAAGAAAAGCTAGTAATCCCTGCGCCATCCAAAAATTAGCTCAATATGGAGATTAAGGTTTTCAGCAGGTTAAGGTCCTATGCCCAACCACCCGCTGTTTTTGCCGATTCATGAGCAGCGTCAAGCGGCCCCTCTTCGCGATCAAATTCAGATTGCCCTGGCGATCGCGGAGCCTACCGTCCTCAAGTCTCTGCTGATGAATTGTGTCCCGGCGATTATGCCATCCCACCTCGTGGGTGCCATCCATGCTGAAGTTGGGGTGCCAACCCAATATCAGCAGGCAGCAGATGGCATTCTGCACTACGAAGCCATTAAGTGTGTTCTGGCGGATGCAACACCAGGAACCACAACCAGAGATGGGGGGGGAGTGGGGCAGGGGAGTCGCAGATCGGTCGATCCAAGGGGAAGCAAGCCCCCCCGTTGGGAGTCCCCCAGCCATGCCCTGGAAGTCCGGTTGACCGTTGCCCAGGCCATGGCCATGCTGGGTAACCTGGGTTTTTCTCCACGCCAGGTGGAAGATATTCTGTATATGCCAGCCGAAGCTGGACATAAGTCTTGGTGGCATACCCTCGATGCAGCCGGTGATTTGACGGTGCCCTTCCTGCGTATTCTCCGCACAGTGCGCTACGCTGATGGGACGTTTACCTTCCAGTACAAGGATTATTTTGATCAGGAACAACCCGTCTGCTTCAAAAGTCAGCAGCAGAAAGTCCTGATTGAAATTAAGCCAGAAACAGAGAATTTCTCTGAAACCCTGAGGCGAGTCAATTTATATCGATCGACCCTGGGAATCACCCAGACTATTTTGGTGTGCAACACCATTTCGGAAATGGAAGCCCAGGGTTTCATCAGCCAGGGGATCAGTATCTATTCAGCCATGGATCTGGTGTTACCCACCCGGGCCAACTGTCTACTCTGTGCCCGTCACGACTGTGTGATGAATGGGCGGGAAGACTCTCCTGTAGTCATGTGCTACGGCTTTCTCATGGATGCTGAACAGGTTTAGGGGGCCATTCACCCAAGGGTTCTTGCGGCTGACGATGGGCCTCTGGTGGTTGGCTTCTGGGCGGAGCAACTGGCTGGTGCAAAATCAAGCGCGTGCCGATAGGGTCAGTTCCATAGATCTCGCGACCATGGGGAGCCGTCATAATCTCCGAGGTAGGCGGAAACCCCAGAGCAGTGAGATGGACGATCGCAGCGTCCAGGTCAGCAACTTCCAGACAAAGACTGACTCCAGTCTGAACCCGATGCTGAAACTCAGCCTCATGGTCCTGCCTGGGCTTAAAGATGCCTAAGCGTAACCCTGGCAGGTTAAATTCAGCATAGCGATCGGGCTGGTAGTGTATTGGTTGCTGATGGAAAAGCTGGCTGTAGAAGTGAACCAGGCACTCCACCTCAGGCGTTGCCAGCGTAACCAGGGCAGCGGTCAATTGCAGCGCCATCCGAATAAACCGCCCCTAACGATTAACCGCCTTTCGCAGGAGAACGACTTCCTGACTATCCACCAAGATGACCGTTAGGCCTCTTTCTTTCAGAGCTTTTACAGTCGCATCGGCAGTGCCTCGATTGGGGGTGTAATTTGCCAGCAGATAGGGTCGGCGCTGGTAAGAGGCTAGCCCAACATCTCGACCAATGACCTTGCGCACCTGCTCAACTACGTCTGGTTTGTTGAAATACTTTACCAGCACGGCATAACCTGATCCCAGCACCTGAGGATTATAGGCCACTCTGGGGGAGGACGGGGAGGGATTGCGTGGGGGGGTGGTTTGCGAAGGGGTTGGGTTGGTATTTTGGGGGGCGGTTGCCGTTGCTGCTGTTGAACGAACAATGTAGGTTGGTAACCCCCCCGTCTCACTCATATAGCGAGCCAGGGAATTCGCAGCTTCCAGGCTATTCAGGCCGCTGATCCGGGTCACAATATCTTCCTGATAGCTACAAATAGTTGCTGTGGTATTGGCTGGCAAGTTACGGAGGACCTGAGCCTGACTTTGAGAATTATCGCTGATGACCAGGACCAGATATTCCCCAGCCCGGGGAGGCTGGCAGATGGGATAGGCATCCTGGGCGATCGCGGAACCTACGGGCGAACCCAGACTAACCGCAACCAACAGGGCTGTTCTCAGCAACATGGAACCTCCTTGATAACAAGCCGAAAGAACCTCAGATCGGTATTTCAAAGTGCTGGAGCCAGGGAAGCTAGGGGATCTGAGATTGTGGATGAGGGAGCCTGAAATTCTCCTGTCAGGACGTACTCTAATCGAAGCTGCAACCAGGTGATGAACTGGGGATTGGTGGAGACGATCGCTGCGGCGGGCTGGGGGCAGCGAGCCTTGGTCTCAGCCATCTCAGGGGCTTCCAGGAACGCAGGCTGCTTAATCAACCAGAAGTCGATTTCCTTCTCTTGTTCCTGATAATTGCGAACCCGTTCCCGGAGCACCTCATCCAGGGGCTCTTCCTCCAGCAAAAAATGCTGGCTGGCCAATACATAGTAGTAAGTCTGCATAAACGATTCTGAGTACTTGAACTGGAAAGGACAAATTTAATTTTGACTCATTATTTATACCGCATAATACCTGCACAAAGCATGGGTCCAGCGATCGCCTGCTTCATCTCCCGAACCGCCCGCTCCATTCCCACCAGCACCGCTCGACTGACGATCGTGTGACCAATATTGAGTTCTTCCATACCCTCCAGACAGGCTACTGGATACACATTCCAGTAGGTCAACCCATGACCAGCATTCACCCGCAATCCTACTCCGATCGCCGCCGCACATCCCGCCGCCAACACAGCCAGCTCTCGATTGCGAGTGGCCTCATCCGTAGCCTCAGCGTACCGGCCAGTATGCAGCTCGATGAACTTTGCCTGAGTCGCAGCAGCAGCAGCAATTTGTTGGGAATCAGCATCAATGAACAGACTGACAGGAATCCCTGCTTCCTGAAGTTGGGCAACGACTTGAGTCAGGTGTGCTTCCTGACCCGCCACATCCAGCCCCCCTTCGGTGGTGACTTCCTCTCGCCGCTCTGGGACCAGGGTAATATAATCTGGTTTGAGATCCAAGGCGATCGCAACCATTTCCTTGGTGGCGGCCATCTCTAGGTTCAAATGGGTGCGAACAGTTTGCCTCAAGAGACGGACATCCCGTTCCTGAATATGCCGTCGATCTTCCCGCAGGTGGACGGTAATCCCATCGGCCCCGCCCAACTCTGCCAGAACAGCAGCGGCTACCGGATCGGGTTCAACTGTACGCCGAGCCTGCCGAACTGTAGCAATATGATCAATATTTACACCAAGGGTGGGCAAGGCCATTGACTCCTAAAATCTACGGTTTAACCGAATTCCAGGAAATTCTACCATTGAGCTTGTCTGTGGATAGTTGCCTAGTGTTTCTATATCCCCATCCTAATGACTACACTGTTGCCTGATCACGAAGTCCAGCGGCTGAAAGTTCTATTTAGCTATGGCATTCTGGATACGCCGCCAGAACCAGCGTTTGACAATCTTGCTATCCTGGCTACCCAGATTTTTGAAGCCCCGATCTCAGGGCTCTGTTTTGTAGATGCCAGTCGCTGCTGGTGCAAAGCCCAGGTCGGTCTTTCCCTCTTTCCCCTCGATCGGGAAGATTGCCTCTGTAATCAAGCGATCCTGCAACCAGAACCTCTGATTTTACCCGATCTCCTCTCAGAGAAGTGGTTTTCAAGCAGTCCCCTGATAACCCATGATCCGCCAATCCGATTTTATGCCAGCGTTCCTCTGATTGACCCGACAGGATTTCCTTTGGGAGCTTTGGTGGTCATGGACTACCTGCCCCGAGAACTCAGCCCCAGATCTTTGGAGGTGCTGCAAGGTTTGGGTCGGCAGGCCATGGTGTTATTGGAAGCCCGACGGCAGTTACTGGTCCTTTCAGAAACGATCGCAGCCAGCCATCCCTCTCTAGGGACTTCGCAGCAGGCTACAGGGGAGTTTCAAGAGACCAGTCTGGCCCGGCAAATCCGGGTTACCCTGGCCCAGGCTAGGCTTCTATCCCTGGAAAAGCAACAGCGGGAGCGTCTGGCCCTACAAAACCTGGCCCTGGAAGCAGCCCGTCAACAGGCTGAGCAGGAATCCCAAATCAAAAGTTCCTTTTTGGCGACCATCAGCCACGAAGTTCGTACTCCCATGAATGCTGTGCTGGGGGTCACTGATTTGTTGGCTGAAACCAATCTTGATCCGGAACAGCGAGATTTTCTGCGTATCATTCGGGCCGGTACCAACAGCCTATTGACCCTCATCAACGACATTCTGGAATTCTCAAAGTTAGAATCTGGGGGGATTAAGCTGGGAACGTCCGCCTTTGACCTCAGGGTCTGCATGGAAGAAGCAGTAGACCTGCTGGCTGTTTCCGCTTATTCTAAGGGGCTGGAAATAGCAGCCGTCCTCCCTGACAACGTTCCCACCCAACTCCTGGGAGATGTCAGTCGCCTGCGCCAGATTCTGATCAACTTGCTCGGCAATGCCGTTAAGTTTACGGATCAAGGGGAGGTCTTGATCCGGGCAGCCTTAATCACAGACACGGAGACAGCAGTAGAAATTCAGTTTTCCGTCGCAGATACCGGGATTGGCATTCCGATTGCAGCCCAATCAAAATTATTTCAGCCTTTCTCCCAGATCAAGAGCAGTACTCCCAGAAAATACGGAGGCACCGGATTGGGGCTGGCCATCTCCAAACAACTGGCTGAACTGATGGGAGGTCGGATCTGGGTTGAAAGTGATGGGGTCCAGGGAACTGAATTTCTCTTTACTCTGACCTTCCAGAAACAATCGACTCCGGTTCAGACAAAATCCCTGGCCCTGACGGAGCAGGCTGGTCTGCAAGGTCTGCGACTCCTGGTGGTAACAGCCCATGTCGCCAGTCGTGAGGTCATTCGGCTGGCTATAGCTGGTCTGGGGATGGCTCTGGATGAAGCAGAGGAACTGGCAACAGGTTTATCTTGGCTGGAGGCTGCGGCTCTGAATGGGCATCCTTACGCGATTGTCATACTGGATTATTTGGCCTTAACTTCCCTGCAGTCAGAAGCAGGCAATTGGAGCCGGTCTACCTCAGTTCTCGCAAGAACGCCTGTGCTGCTGATGCAATCTCCAATTCAGCGGCGAAAATCCGGTGAACCCGGCCTATCGCGACCAGAAATCCCCTTTGCAGGCTACCTGACTAAGCCAATTAAGGCTGCCCACCTATTGGCCTGTATCACCAGGGTCATGACAGGCAGTCATGACGGAGTCGTTGATTGCGATCGCACTCCTCGGCCTGCCCCGATCGCCATTGAGCTGGATAGTCCTTTGTCAGGAACCCTAACGCAGTCTGCCACCCCCCCGGCGGGTGGGCCTAAAATTCTGGTTGTCGAGGATGCTCCGGTGAATCGGATGGTAGTTCAGCAACAGTTAAGAAGCCTGGGATATACGGCGGATCTGGCAGTTCACGGCCAGGAAGCCCTGAACTTAATGGCTCAAACAGATTACGATCTGGTGCTGATGGATTGCCAGATGCCAGTCCTGGATGGCTATGAAACCGTTTGCATCCTGCGTCAACAGGAACGACCAGGCCGACACACGATCGTAATCGCGATGACAGCAAATGCCCTGATGGGCGATCGGGAAAAATGCCTGGGCGCAGGTATGGATGATTACCTCAGCAAACCTTTGAGTCGTGAGGATCTGGCGACTAAATTACAGCAATGGTTGACTTCACCTCCAGCCCAGGATCCTCCCCCCAGCCAGACCTCAGGAGCAGTTCACACTGAAGCAGAGGGATCCGCACCAGAGCTTGCGCCACCTCCAGCCGTCAACTGGCCCCATCTCCAAACGATCTCAGAGGGAGATGAAGCCTTTGCCCTGGAATTACTCACCCTGTTTTTACAGGATCACTGGCCCTATTTAGATTTATTAAGATTAGCGATGGCCAGACAGGACTATCCCGAAATCAAACGGCTGGCTCACCGGTTTAAGGGAGCCAGTGCTAACCTAGGAGCCAGTGTGATTCAGGATCTGGTAGCCGATATCGAACAGCGGATTGTCAATAATCGCACTGAAAAAGTCCCTGATCTACTGATGAAGTTGGAAGAATTAATGAGTCAGATTCGAGATTTTCTGGCAGCCAAAAATTCCATACTTGGGGCTTAAGGTCAAGATCTGAGATCGGAGAATTGCCCTTCTACAGGGAAACCCCAGCAAAATGATTTTGTGGTAGATTACACCCATGTTTAAAGTACTGATTATTGATGATGACTCAGCAACCCGAGCGCTGCTGAAGAGAACGCTTCAAAATCAGGGGTATGAGGTTTTTACCGCTAATCATGGTGAAGAGGGGATTGCGCTAGCGACTCAATTGCGGCCTGCCCTGATTGTTTGTGATCTCGTCATGCCGGGAATCGATGGGTTAGAAGTTTGCCAGTTGATCAAATCTGATCCGGAGCTCTCTACCAGCTTTTTTCTCCTCTTAACCTTTCGGGGGGCGAAGGAAGGGTTGATTCAGGGCTTGGATAAGGGAGCGGATGATATTCTGGCGAAACCGATCGAGATGAGCGAGTTGAAGGCTCGGGTACGGGCAGGGTTGCGGCTCTATCAGCTCACCCAGGATCTGCAGGCAAAAAACCGAATGCTGCAGGGATTGACTCAGGATCTACAACTGCAGAAACAGGTTCTAGAGGCCGAATTTACGGAAGCCTCAGAATATGTCCGATCGTTGCTGCCTTCTTCCCTGACGGGTTCTGTCACCATCGACCCCCGATTTATCCCTTCCCGCCAATTGGGGGGAGATTGCTTTGACTATGACTGGCTGGATCCAGATTATCTGGCCATTTACTTGTTGGATGTTTCGGGGCACGGATTAGGAGCAGCTCTGCCTTCCGTGTCAGTTCTGAACATGCTCCGCTCCCAGTCTCTCCCAGATGCCAATTTGTATCAGCCGAACCATGTGCTGATGGCCCTGAATGAAGCCTTTCAGATGACAGACCAGAATGAACGCTACTTCACCATCTGGTATGGGGTTTATAATCGGCTGCAGCAACAACTGGTTTACTCCAGTGCGGGCCATGCTCCGGGAATTCTAATTAACCGATCGGTAGATGGAACGGTGACGGCCAAACAGTTGAGAACACCGGGAATGCCGATCGGCATGTTTCCAGATAGCAAGTTTTCCAATGCCTATTGCCGGATTGAACCCGGCAGTAAGCTCTATATCTTCAGTGATGGTATTTTTGACTTACTCCAACCCGATGGCAATCTCTGGGGATTGCATGACCTGATCAATCTGTTGGTCAGTTGTGCGGAGAGGGGCAATACCAACCTGGACAGCATCCTGGAACAAATCCAGAATCTGGCTCCCAAAAAAGCTTTTGATGATGATGCCTGTCTACTGGAGATTACGTTTAGCGCTGATCCTGCGCTAGAGGATTAGTCATGGGTCATTTTTGATTTCTTTACATCCCCTCTGGGGAGGGGTGGCCTGCAGAGCCGGGGTGGGTTTGGCTTAATCACTAGTCAGTAAGTATTCTTTACAGATGGTAGATGTCCCTTCTGATCCTCGTATGCAATGTCCAGTCTGTGGGCATCCGGAGATTGAGGCCAAGGGCGTGGATTGGTCAGGGAACCCACGCTACTGTTGTCGATCGTGTGGAGAGATTTTCCTGGTGCAGGTCGAAATGACAGATGCTGATCTACCACCAGAGCCAGAACCCAAACCCCGCAAACCATTTCCCTCCCCCTGGCGATCGATCCCCATCCTTCCGATAATTCCCTATCTGCAGCAACTCGGACAGCGAAGCCTGCCTGGATTAACAGAGGCAGGAATTGCCCTGCTTTTGGGCAGTTTGCTCTTCGGTATTATTCACTGGCTGGCTCCTCCAGAAACCTTCTACGACTATTACCTGCGTCTGGCCCACAGTTTTCTCGATGGTCAACTTTGTCTGTCCGAAAATCCGAGCTGGCTGAATGAACTGGTTCCTATTCCTGGTAAGGGGTACTGTGTCGTCTATCCGATCGCCCCAGCCCTGTTCCTGCTGCCCCTGGTCAAGGTGTTCCCGACAATCACCCAATCTGAGGCTGCCCATCTCCTGTTCGGACTGGCTGCTCTGGCGATTTACCTGTTCTTTCGTAAACAGCAATCCTCCCGCTTTCGTTCCATCAGTCTCGCCCTAATCTGGAGCTTTGCCACCATTTTCTTCCCCATGAGTGCTGTCGGGAGTGTCTGGTATATTGCCCAGACCATGGGGGCAACCTTTGTCTGGCTTTTCCTGCTCTGCTTCCAGCCCCGCCCCGGTGGGTTCCTGTTTCTTTCAGGTTTGTGCCTGGGGATAGCTGCTGCTGCTCGATTACCCCTCAACCTGCTGGTTCTCTATGGCCTGGTGCTGCTTTACCGGGAACTGGCTCCCCGCTGGTCCCTGTTGCTGAGATCGACCAGCATATTCTTCGCAGGCTTCCTACCCCTGTTCCTGCTGCAACGTCTCTATAACTACGCCCGTTACCAGACCTTTGCCGATCGGGGCTATGCCCTGATTCCAGGCAAGTTTGCTGAACCTGAGTTTCAGCATGGCCTCTTCCATCCTTTCAACCTTCCCAAACACCTGCGGGTTCTCTTTTTGAACCTGCCTAAAGGAGTGGACCACTGGCCGTATCTGGTACCCTCCCACGAAGGACTATCTATCCTGATTACGTCTCCGTTCCTGGTAGTGGCATTTTGGTGGCTGATCAAAAGCCGCCGCTGGCCAGAGGTAGGGGCGATTCTGACGATTATGGTCATTGAAATGTGCCATGGAACGGTTGGGTACAGTCAGTTTGGCTATCGATTTGCCCTGGATGTCTATCCCCTGCTATTTCTGGCCCTACCTCCTATCCTGGAGTTACGATCGCTGCGCTCCTGGCTCCTGGGCCTCATAGGTCTGTCTGGCTTAGTAAATTTGTGGGGCTTGCTGGCCTTTCGGTACCGTTGGTTCATTTGGTGATGCTGTCATGAATTGTCCTGCCTGTGGCTATCCCCATCTCCGCCCCCAGGGGCAGGATCCGGTCGGAAACCAGATCTTCTCCTGTCCCGCCTGTGGGGAAACCTGCATGGCTGTAGCCGAGGATCTGGAAGAAGAGGCTCCGGCAAATTCCCAACTGGAACGGCGAATGCGCTTCCAACCTGCTTTCCCCCAGATCCGATGGCCAGCCTTTTCCCGCTTTTCCGGAGGAGCATTCCTGCGAGCATTGTTCCTGATTTTGGGTTGTATGGCTCTGACTACAGCCCTCTCCTACTACGCTGCTGGAGGATTTCGCACCTACTATTCCCCAGTCTTTCATCTGCAGGCCCAGGCGATGTTGCGAGGACAAACGGCCCTAGAGGTGCCTCCTGAATGGACGATCGACCTGATTTCCTTCCACGGACAGCATTTTCTGGCGATTCCACCCCTGAATGCGTTCCTGGTCCTGCCGTTCGTTGCCCTGTTGGGGGTCGATTTCCCCGAAACCCTCTTTGCTCTGATCCTTTATGCCCTCAACCTGATCGTGCTGTATTGGACTGTGGCAACGGTGGCGAACGATCGGGATACCCTGCAGCGCAGTCTCCTGTTCTGCTTTCTAGCCCTGGGGACGACCCTGTTCACCTGTGCTGTGATTTCCAGCCCATCTTTTAACGCAGTGCTAGGCAGTTGCCTGTTCCTCTCCGCTGCCTGGTTGACCCTCTACCAGGCTCAGACCTTACCGCATCATTTGCTGGCCATTCTCCTGCTGGCGATCGCTGCCACAGGACGCTGGCATCTGGCCCTGCTGCTACCGGTTTTCATCCTGTGGGCCTGGATGCAGCCGGTTCCTCGTCGCTGGGCAGTTCTGGCCATCCTGGCTGTCCCCATGGGACTGTTTCTGGCCTTCGTCGGCTGGTGGAATTGGGCTAGATTCGGCAATCCGTTCCAGCTCCGGTATGAAGAGCATGCCTACGGCGCTTTCTTTGCCGAAGAGATTCGGAAATATGGCTTTCGCAACCTACGGTATATCCTGCCCCACCTGTATCATGGCGTCCTGGCCATCCCCCGCCTGGTGCCTGATTTCCCCTTTTTCGTCTACGACGATCGAGGCAATGGGGTGCTGGCCCTCAGTCCCCTGTTTGCCTATACCTTGGTCAAACGCCCCTGGGATAGCTGGGATCGGCTGGCGTGGCTCTGTATGGCGATCGTGGCCATCCCCGTCTTCACCCACTTTTCTACCGGCTGGGTCCAGTTTGACTACCGCTACTTCCTGGATTTCTTCCCGTTTGCTGTTTTCTTACTGTTGCGATCGTCCGTCAATCCCATCCGCTGGCTACCTCTGGCATTGATTGCCCTATCTTTCTGGTTCCATGGTTTTGGGGTTCTGAAGCTCATTAAGGGCTGGGGGATGTAGACGCAGAGCGGCTTTCCCTGGGGTGAGCAACCTTGCAAAACTGGGATGTCCCCCAGAACAACAAGAATTCATCAAAACCACCATCACAGGATATTGGCAAAGGATTCAAAGCATGACGTTTGAGGTAATCTGTCACCATCCAAATTCACTGCTACTGCCCCTAGGTGGGGCTAATCTCGGCGACGATCTTGCCGCGTCCATGGCGATGGGAAAGCCGCTCCAGGGCTGCCGGGATCTCCTCTAGGCGAATCACCTGCTGCACCATCGGATCAATTTTGCGGGTACTGACCAGAGTCCCCAGTTCCCGCCCCATCTGGGCCAGGTCCGCCTGCGATCGCTGATCTCCCAACAGATAGGCACAGCCCAGAGCTACATCGTGGACAGACAGGGCTTTGCTGAAGGGTCGCCAGCTTGACAGGTCAGGCAATCCAGCCACGCAGGCAATGCCCCCGCCAAAGGCCAGCATCTCCATACCCTCAGTGGCTGTGTAGGGACTGACCGTATCCACGATCGCATCCACACCCCGGCCTTTTGTTAGCTCCCGCACCCGGGTCGGCACATCTTCAGTCTGGTAGTCAATTACCTCGGTTGCCCCCAGATGCCGCACCCAGTCCACATGTCCGGCGGAACAGGTGGTGATCACCTGCATCCCAGCCAGGACTCCCAACTGAATGGCAAAGCCCCCCACACCACCTGCTCCCCCCTGCACCAGCAGAGTCTGGCCGGGACGCACCGCCAATTTTCGATGCAGGGCCTGGTAAGCAGTCAACCCAGCACAGGGCAGGGCGGCTGCCTCAACAAAGGACGTTTGCTCCGGCAAAGGGGCCAGAACATGGGCAGATGCGATCGTACACTCGGCAAATCCTCCTGGTCGGCAGAAGTTCCCGTGGTAGTACACTGCATCCCCCACGTGCCAGTTCGTCACCTGGGGACCGAGGGCCTCGATCGTTCCGGCCACATCCAGGCCCAAAACGAAGGGGTAGTGCCAGGTGTGGTATCCAGACGCCGCCAGTTTGTAATCCACTGGATTCAGACCGGCAGCATGGACTTTGACACGGACCTCTCCTATCCCTGGTTCGGGCAGGGGCAGGTCGGCAAGATGGAGGGTTTCGGGGCCACCGGGGCGATCGAGGACAAGGGCTTTCATAGGGAGGATAGCAAGAGTTCAACAGGGATCAGGGGTTTGATTCACCGCGCAGAGTATGGATTACCTGGCGTTTGAGTTCAATAAAAGCGGGCGTTAACTTCAAATCCAGGCTGCGGTGCAGGGGCAGGGAAACCTCCAACTCCCGCTGAATTCGACCGGGATGGGCACTCATGACATAAATCCGTTGGGCCAGGAAAATGGCCTCCTCCAGGTCATGGGTAATCAGCAGAATGCTGGTGCGGGTCTGTTCCCAGAGTCCCAGCAGAAAAAGCTGCATCTGTTCTTTAGTTTGGGCGTCTAAGGCCCCAAAAGGCTCATCCATCAGCAAAACTTCAGGTTCATTAGCCAAAGCCCTGGCGATCGCCACCCGTTGTTTCATTCCCCCCGACAATTGCTTGGGGTAAGCTCTGGCAAATTGGGTCAGCCCCACCACATTCAGGTAGTAAGCCACCCGCTCCCGAATCTCCGTGGAAGACAGGGCACGCAACTTTAAGCCAAAGCTGATATTCTCGGCGACAGTCAGCCAGGGAAAAAGCGTGTAGCTTTGAAACACCATACCCCGATCGGCCCCCGGTCCCTGGACCACTTCCCCATCCACTTGAACCTGCCCACCAGAGGGTTCACTCAGTCCGGCAATAATGTTCAGCAGGGTGGACTTGCCACAACCCGATGCCCCGACAATGCAGACAAATTCGTTCGGGTACAGATGCAGATTGATCTTTTCCAGAACAGATAGCGGTTTCCCCCCCTGGCGGAAGACTTTACTGACATCCCGAACCGCAAGCTTGGGGTGCATGCAACGCCTCTTCTCTTTGCTCCAGACTTATGATAATCCAGTGGTTGATTGATCCCTTCGCTTTTTTTGCCGTGCCCAAACCTTTACCTCCCAGGCCCAAGTCCTATCTCAAGCCCTCTGTATTCTGGGGAATTCGTCAGGGGTTTCCGGTGTGGCTGTCCATCCTGCTGATTGCGACAGCCCTGGGCCTACCGTTGCTGGCCTGGACGATCGCTAGCCTCAGCCAGTGGGTTCCGACCATGTTCCTGCCCACCCCCCTGACGGTGCTGCTGTCTGGTATCCAGATGTTCCGGGACGAAGACCTGATGCGGGATATCCTCGCCAGTTGTGGGCGAGTACTCCTGGGATTTCTGGCAGCGGCTCTGGTGGGGATTCCGATCGGCATTCTCATGGGCACCTTCAGCAGCATGGAACGGTTGTTTATCCCGATCGTGGGCACGGTTCGCTATATGCCCGTGGCTGCTTTCGTCCCGCTGATTATCCTCTGGGCCGGTCTGGAGGAACTCTCTAAAGTCGTCATCATCTTTATGGGCATTGTCTTCTTCAATGCCCTGATGATTGCGGATGCGGTCAAGTTTATTCCCAGTGAGATGTTGAATGTGGCTTACACCCTGGGGGCCAAGCGCCACCAGGTGTTGATGCGGGTGATTTTTCCGGCAGTGATGCCCAGCATCATCGATACCCTGCGGGTGAACGTGGCTGGAGCCTGGAACTACCTCGTGATCTCGGAACTGGTGGGAGCCGATCGGGGGTTGGGCTTCCGAATTGTGCAGGCGCAGCGGTTTGTCCAGACCGATAAGGTGTTGTTCAGCATTATTGTAATTGGGGCGATCGGGCTACTGACGGATTACCTGTTCAAGCTCCTGGCCAAGATGATCACACCCTGGGCTGAATGAAGATTTGGGGTAGATCGTTAATTTACGCCCACTGAGATTGCCGCCAAAGATCGTTTTGAAACGAAACATGGTGGTTTCAGCAATCGAGCGACGATGATACCCAGAGTCACGCTTCCAACGCTGGCGTCCATGCTTGTGGATCGAACCCAGGTTCTCGTCGCGTGGATGGGGCTTGTCGTTGCGATTGCCATGCTGCCAAATCTTGGCATCCTTGCGGAGCGGAATCACCGCTTTGGCTCCTTTGGCTTCAATGTGCAACTTGCCCCACGTCCGTCGCTTGCTCACTCCGTGCTGACGGGTCTTCCACTCCCCTTCGCCATCCACTTTCACCCCCGTTGAATCCACGACTACATGACGAGCACCCTCCTTTGGCACGCGGTTGCCTGCATCAACGCATTCCCACGATAGAAGAATTGGCACAGCAAGTCTTAGCGTTGGTTGCAGAACGTCATGAGCAACGCATCAAAATCAACTGGCAGTTTCCGATTGAAACTGCTCGGGGCACACTCAGTCGTCACTACGACACGATTCGACCTGACCCAGTTGGAGTGAAATCATCAGATACTTAATTTACAGAGTACTTAGGAAGGGGAATTAAATAACCTGGATTTCTTCAGCCCTCACCCCCAACCCATCCCCCTCTCCCAAATTTGGGAGAGGGGGATGGGTTGGGGGTGAGGGCAATCAGGAGTTTGACACTTTATTTAATTCTCGTTCCTTAACCTGAATTAGCCATAGCCTAAAACCCGGAGAACTTCTTCAATGGTCGTTGCACCGGCTGCAATTTTTTCCAGTCCTGCTCTGTAAAAAGAGTCATAATCTGCTTGCTTAAAGTGATTGATCAGAGTCGTGTACTCTCCACGCAGCATCAGAGCTCGAACCTGATCGTCAATAGCCACGAGTTCAATCAGCGCATCTCGACCCAGATACCCACTGAAAAAACACTGATCACAGCCTTGACCTCGTTGCCATTGATAGTGGGTGCAGGTCTCTGGGGTGAGTCCGATTGTGGCGAGTTCCTCCGGCTCGGGTGTGTAGGATTGGGCACAAAATTTGCAAACCTTACGCACCAATCGTTGGGCCAGCACCCCCAGCAAAGCTTCTCCCATCGCACTGGGATTCACCCCCAAATCCCGGAGTCGGGGGATGGCTCCCACCGCGCTGTTCGTGTGTATGGTTGATAATACAAAGTGTCCAGTTAAAGCAGCTTGAATCGCGGTTTCTGCGGTTTCTGCATCGCGAATTTCTCCCACCATGATAATATCTGGGTCCTGACGCAGAATGGCCCTCAAGCCACTGGCGAAGCTCATCCCTCCGGTTTCGTTAATTTGTCCCTGGGTAATATGGGAGAACTTGCACTCGATCGGGTCTTCTAGCGTCACCACATTGACTTTATCGGTAGCCAGAACATTTAACGTAGTATACAAAGTCGTCGTTTTCCCAGATCCGGTAGGTCCCGTAACCAAAATGAGTCCCTGAGGCTGCTGTAACCATTTGTGATAGGTAGCTAGGGCTCGGGGTGTAAATCCCAGCAGTTCCAGATTGTTGTTTAAAACTCGATTGTGGGGTAACAGACGAATCACCATTTTTTCACCTTCCGCAGAGGGATAGGTGCTGGTCCGCATATCCAGATTAAAGTGAATTCGCTCCGATGTGACGTAGTGCTGGCCAATCCGGCCATCCTGAGGCTTTCGGCTTTCGGCAATATTCATATTGCTCATCACTTTCAGGGCCACCACAATTTTGCGCCCCACATCGCCCGGTAGAATTTTGATCGTTCGCATCATGCCATCAATGCGATAACGGACCCGCAACCCTTCTAGGGTGGGTTCCAGATGAATGTCACTGGCCCGATGTTGTAGGGCGATCGAAATCAGGGCCTGAATCCGATGGCTTTGATCAAAAGCCTGAGCCAGATACTTGTCGGTAATCTCCTCCAGATGAGACTGTTCTTCCTCACCCGTCAGTGGGTTGACAAAGGGTTCGAGGGTAACCTGGTCAGAGTTAGACGCATTCTGATGAAACAGCCAGTTTAGATAGCTCCTGGAGGTAATTGGAATGATTTCAATCCCTGTCAGGGTGCGAGCACTCAACCTGCAGATCTCTTCAGCAGAAATTTCCTGAGGACTGGCCAGGTAAAAGACCCCATGCCATAACAGTAATGGGATGACGGAGGGCAAGCTCTTGCGGTCCTCAAATTCACGAAAGAAGCGATAACTGACCTCGTCGTCGAGCTGCTCAAGACTTAAATTGCCCTGAGGATCTACCAGTAAGCTGAGTGCTTCTTCACAGGTAATTTGATCACTTCGTAGGCGAGTCCAGGGAGATTGCCAGCTATGCATAGAATTGGTTCGCATACAGTGTTAACTATGGCATCTTGAAGGTAACGGCATTATCCTGGTGATGCACCTGCAAGAGTTTCACCCTGAATTTCAGCAGCAATGTACAAAAATTACTAAATTTAGACTTCCACAATCAGGATGCCTTTGCTCAGCTCTCGTCTGAATTAAGCCAAAAAGCGGATAAATTAACATATTTCTTAATCAGAGCGGGGCAATTGTTAATCCCAGGATTGAGCCCTTCATGCCAAATACAAGCCAGGTAGAACTCATCAAACAGAGCGTAGAACTGTGGAATGCTTGGAGGGCCAAGCATCCGGATGTTCCGATCGACCTGAGTCAATCCAATCTCAGTCAGGCTAACCTCAGTCAGGCTAATCTCAGTCAGGCTAATTTGAGTCGATCGGACTTTTACCACGCTAATCTGATCGGCACGAACCTGCAGGGAGCCAATCTGGAACGGAGTACCCTGGTTGGTGCAGTCCTGACTGGGAATGTCAGTCAGGCCAATCTACGTCATGCTTCTTTATACAGTGCGGTACTGACCTTTGCCAATTTGACCCAGACTGACCTCAGCCATAGCAATCTGATCAGTGCCAATCTCAGTAGCGCGAACCTATCCCATGCCCTACTCTCTGGGGCAAATTTAAGCCATGCCCTGTTCTGGGGAACGGATCTGCGCTACGCCGTCTTGAAGCAGTCTGTCCTCTGGGGCGCAAAGTTATACCGGGTGCAGTTGACTGGAACGAATCTGGAATCTGCCGATCTGAGCAACACGGTGCTGCGGGGAGCCGATCTGCGGGGAGCCACTCTGCGTCATGCCTCCTTGATCAATGTGGACTTGATGAATGCCAATCTCCAGGGGGTTAATTTAGAAGGGGCAACCCTGAAGCAGGTTAACTTTGAAGGAGCCAATCTACAAGATGTGGTCTTTCCGGAGGGACAAGAGCCGCTCCGAGGGGATCCCTACAGAATCCGTTAACCTCCTAAAGGGGCCGATAGCCGCAAGTCAAACAACTGCGTATACCTAATCGCACGGTTGCATTCTGGATAGTAAAACTATGGCGCACGACCGACGATCGTGGTTTTACAAATAGGGTAATGACGATGCGAATTCTATTGACGGCTGACCCGGAAATCCCTGTTCCCCCGCCTCTGTATGGGGGTGTGCAACGATTGGTAGATACCCTGATTTCCTTGCTGCAGGCCAAAGGACATCCGGTAGGTCTGATAGCCCATCCCGATTCCACCTCTACCGCCGATCGCTTTTTCCCGTTCCCCGGCACGGCATCTCAGCGTCGGTGGGATACCTTGCGGAACATAGCCGCCATGGGGGCAGCAGTCCAAGCCTTCCAACCCGATGTGGTGCACAGTTTCTCGCGACTGGTTTACATGCTACCTTTTCTGACCCGTTCCCTGCCCAAGGTGATGACCTATGAGCGCCAGCCGACTCCCCGAGCCGTGCAGTGGGCCGCTCGTCTGGGGGGTGACTCTCTGGTGTTTGCCGGATGCAGTCACCATATTAGCCGTGCTGGACAGGCAGCGGGGGGAACCTGGCGCACAGTCTATAACTTCGTTGAACTGGAGACCTATACCTTCCAGCCAGCCGTGGCCCCAGATGCGCCGCTGGTGTTCCTCAGCCGTCTGGAGCGGATTAAGGGAGTCCATACGGCGATCGCCGCCGCTCGTCGGGCTGGTCGGCGGTTGTTGATTGCCGGGAACCGGGTCCACAGTGACGAAGGGGAGGTTTACTGGCAAACCGAAATTGCCCCCTATCTGGGCCGGGAGGGGATTGAATATGTGGGACCAGTCAACGATGCCCAGAAGAATGAATTGCTAGGACAGGCTGTAGCCATGATTGTCCCGATCGAGTGGGAAGAACCCTTTGGGATTGTGTTTACCGAAGCCCTGGCCTGTGGCACTCCTGTCATTGCCTGCCCCCGGGGAGCTGTGCCTGAGATTGTCCGTCCTGGAGTGGATGGCTTCTGGGTCAACTCCGTTGAGGATGCGGTGCTGGCAATTGCTGCCCTGCCTACCCTAAACCGGCATGCCTGTCGTCAGCGGGTGGAAGAGCAGTTTTCTGCAGCAGCGATCGTCAACCAGTATGAACAGCTCTATCAAAGCTTAATTATGCGCAATTCCAGCCCCCTCATGGGACGGCAAGTTGTCGCATAACTGGATAAAAAAAGCCCCCTGGTTCAGGGGGCTGTTGTGTGTTTCCCTGCAGAAAAATGTGACCTTTCCGGCTCAGGAGGTATCGTTATATGGTGTGAGGCAGTGATAGCAATAGGCTGTGCCTGCCTGTTTCCTAGAATAGAAAAGAACTGTGACTTTTTTGTGGAGTCATTGCAATTTTTCTATTACAGAAATCACCATACTCCCCCTCCAAAACAGGGGGCGAGCCGCAGGTGCAAAAAGGCTAAAGCTGAACAGCTCACCTGGGTGCGGAGGCACTCAGGGCGAATGGTCTGATCAGAGTTTTATCAGGTCATCAGGAGGAGATGCGCTACTGGTCACATTCCTGATCGAAGTCCAGTTCGCGTACTGCCTGTGATGTGTTTACGGGTATGGCGTTTCTTTAATTGTCGGCTTCTGAACTCAAAACTTCGCCTCAGCAGTCTCAAGGATGGAGTCAGCCCAGTCTCTGAAGCAGTCCCATCCGAGTCATGACGCACCTTAATCACAGGATGGCTCGATCGGGGGCCAACTACTGAGACATCCCCGCAGTTCTTCCAGGTTGAGGTAATCGTAAGCAAAGGCTTTGCGAAGCAAATCCGAAGGCACGAACTCATCGTATTTCTGCAACTTGGGGGCTTCCTCCTCCCCCATCAGGTCGTTGGAAGTGAGCCGCCGATCGACCGCCGAGACAATCTCATAGTAGAGGTTGTGGGGTTTGGCCTTACCCAATTGCACCATCAGGTAGTAGGGGGACGTGCCGGTGACGCTGCGAAGACCGATCGTCTCCCGACAAAAGCGGCTGACAAAACGTTCCAGGGTTCGAAAGGGTACGGTGCCCATCCAGGGCAACACGCAGCAGGCTTTCCGATCCTCCAGAGGAATAACTGCATTATGCTCCAGGTCAAACTGTTCGGCCAGTTTGCGGGCAGCCTGCAGTCGCTTTCTGGCTCCGGGCTGCAGATAGGCATATTCTGTCTGCTCCACCAGCACCTGTCGCATCCGTTGCAGCACACGGGTATGGATTTCCCCACCGCCCCCATGCCAGGAGACAGTCGCGGTCCCGATCGCGGGTTGGGCCAGAACTCGCTTGCGCCGGGTATCCAGGTCGAGGACTTCCCAGGTGCGCCCAGCCAGGGCAAACCGGCTGCCCGGTGGGGGTGGGGTGACGATGCTGCCGATCGCTTCGGTCCCAACCATCACCTGGTAGTCTTCCGTATCGGGGAAGATGGCGTAGAACTTGAAGTTACGAACGATTTTCTCCCCCTGTAGGCCAATCAACAGGCCCCCAGTTTCAGTGCGTTGCAGGTGATCCAAGTCCAGCAGATGGCGCAACAGTTGCCGAAAATCCTCCTGGGACACCTGGCGGAAAGGGGGCAGGGTCAGCACTTGCTGGGCCAGAGCTACTGGGGAAAGCTCTCCCAGGGCGGCCAGGGTACTCAAGGTCTGGTGATAGAGCAGACTGAAGGGATATTGTACCGATCGGGCTGGTTCCACCCACTTTTCTTCCAGATATAACTGAAGGATGGCGATACATTGCAGGAGTTGCCAGGGAATCTGCTCTGGCAATAATTCATCCCCTGTAGGTGCTGGTTCCGCGCAGACAAAGCGCATGTCTGCCGGAGTCCCCCGTCTACCCGTGCGGCCCAATCGCTGCAGGAAACTGGCCACCGCCAGGGGAGACTCTAGCTGAATCACTCGCTCCAGTTGGCCAATGTCGATGCCCAGTTCAAAGGTAAGGGTGGCCGCAGTGATGGCAGGCGTTTCGCCCCGCATGGCGTTTTCGGCAGCTTCTCGCAGGGGGGCGGCAATGCTGCCATGATGCACATGGTAGATATCTGGCATATGGTTGGCCTGGGCCATCTCCCGCAGATTGGCGGTGATCGATTCTGCCTGGGGCCGACTGTTGGCAAAGATCAGACACTTGCGGCCACGGGTCTGATCAAAAATGTGCTGATAGTAAGGGTCAAAGGTGGGGGTTTCGCCTTTGGCCCGCACTACCCCCAGGCGACGCAACTGGAAGTGTTCCAGGGCCAGGTGCAGCTTGCGTTGCCCCCCCTGGACGATCGGGGTGATGACGGTGCGATCGGTCCCAGCCTGCAGCCAGGTCTCGGCAATTCCATAATCCCCCAGAGTCGCTGATAGCCCAATGCGGCGCGGATTGCAGCCTGTCTGCTTTGCCAGTCGGACTAACTGACAGAGGATCTGCCAGCCCCGATCGCTGCCCACAAAAGCATGAACTTCATCAATCACCACAAACTGCAACTCGGCAAATAACCGCATCAGATCGTTGCTTTTATTGATCAACAAACTCTCTAGGGACTCAGGGGTAATCTGGAGAATCCCTCTTGGATCTTTCAGGAGCCGCTGTTTCTGGGCTTGGCCCACATCCCCGTGCCAAGCCCACACCGGAATATCGGCCTGTTTCAGGAGGTCGTTCAGGCGATCGAACTGATCGTTAATCAACGCTTTGATCGGACCAATGTAGAGGGCAGCGATCGTCCGGGCTGGTTGTGCATAGAGGCGGGTCAGTACAGGCAGAAAGGCGGCTTCGGTCTTGCCGGAGGCGGTGCCTGCCGCAATCAACAGATGGGCATCAGTGTCGAATATGACCCGACAGGCTTCTGCCTGCACCTGGCGGAGTTCCGTCCAGCCATGGCTGTAGATGTATTCCTGGATGAAGGGAGCCAGGCGATCGAAGGCATCATTTCCCATGGTTCACCTATTGGCTGAAGCTGACGTTCAGAACCCTCCCCAGGCTGTAGCTCGCCTTCACGGTCTGATTGCCTCGAAATGCTTTGGCGGTTTGTCGATAGGTCAATGGGTCTGTAGTCAGAGGACCGATCGCACAGTCTAGCCGGTAATTCACGGTTCTGAGCAGTTCGGGGGCGTCATTGCGTTCGCTGAATTTGCGCCGATCATCCACCTCATCCACCAGGGGACGAGCCGGGAGAGCGGGCCACCAGACCCCGTTATCATCTGGACCCGTGACCGCTGCCGCTGGTTTCTCCCCATTCCGGTTCGTCAGACGAGTGGTGCTGAATTCGACCCAGCGGTAGTCATTAGGGTTATTGCGGCTGGGATTGGTGTAGTACTGTACCCGCCAAGTGTAGATGGCTTCAGCAGTCGCAGCATTGCAGGTCGTTTCGCTGATGACCTCCCCTTCTGGAGTACATCCCACCAACAGCATCAGGGCAGCCAGTAGAATTCCCCAGTTGGAGGAAGTGGTTTTGGCAGGTATGAAGCAAGACGTGGGCATTAGCGCAACCATCCATTGGCAGTATTGACAGACCTCAGTTCCCCTGGAGAATATCAATTGTACCTGGCCGTAGGAGTTTCAGAGGAGAACGGAATGAAAGGAGACCTTGAATTCGGTAGACGGGAATTTATTTTGAGCACTCTGTCGGCAGGGTTTGCCTTGGCCGTGCAGCCGATCGCGGCGGGAACCATTACCACCGACAGCAAGAGCCTGATTGCTGGGGAAGTGAAAATCCCGGTAGCAGATGGCACCATTCCAGCCTATCGGGCTAAACCAGCTACGGGGAAAGGGTTTCCCACGGTTCTGGTTGTGCAGGAAATCTTTGGCGTGCATGAGCACATTAAGGATGTCTGCCGCCGGTTTGCCAAGTTGGGATATTTGGCGATCGCCCCTGAACTGTATGCTCGCCAGGGGGACGTTTCCAAGCTGACCGATATTAAAACGATCGTCTCAACGGTTGTCTCCAAAGTCCCCGATGCTCAGGTATTTTCGGATCTGGATGCGACCCTGGCCTGGGCCAAACGCACGGGGGAAGGAAATCCAAACAAAGTTGGGATTACGGGCTTCTGTTGGGGAGGTCGCATCACCTGGCTATATGCCAACCACAACCCTAATGTGAAGGCAGGGGCAGCCTGGTATGGCCGCATCATCGGGGATCGAAATCCACTGCAACCGAATTATCCGATCGACGTTGCGGCCACCCTCAAGGTTCCGGTTCTGGGCCTGTATGGTGGAGCGGATGAAGGCATTCCAAATGATACGGTGAAGCAGATGCAGGCAGCCCTGAAGCAGGCAGGCAGCGCTTCCGTGATCCTGTCCTATCCCAACACCCCCCATGGCTTCCATGCCGATTACCGGCCCACCTATCGGGAGAAGGAAGCCAAAGATGCCTGGAAACACCTGTTAAGCTGGTTCAAAAAGTATGGTGTGGCTTAGTTGATTTCAGATGCCTGAGCTGTCTGTATGATCAGTGAAGCAGATATGGCTTTCTTGGTGCATTTAGAAGGGCATTAATATACTTCATGCACCAACACTGCCCTCACCCCCGGCCCCTCTCCCAGAGCGGGAGAGGGGAGAAATTAAGCGTTAATGCCCCTTCTCCCCATTGTGGGAGAAGGGGGTGGGGGATGAGGGGAAAGGGATTGGTGTGCCAAGTATATTGTTGCCTTTAGAAGCCCAGGCATCTTCTGAGGTCCACTTCCCACGGCGGATGTTTTTTTATTTTGCAAGACTGCATCAGAAATACTTGCAGCATGTTTACCCGATTGTGGTGTTCTCCTTTGACGAGCCCTATCGGCAAGAAGCGAACGTCTACATTAAAGCTTCTATCTCATTTCTTGAAATGTCTACTGCCATAAGAAGTTTGTTTTCAAGATTTAGAAGTGCACTATAGATTTTATTCCAGGAAATCCTGCCTAAGTAAAACAATTCCTGAATAACTGTAGAAGCTTTAAAAACTTGATACGTCGCATAAATTTGGCATACTGTTTTGTCCTGCATAGGACGACTACGCTGAGTTATGATTCTCGCTGCTTCGACGTTGCCAAATTCTTCTTTAAGACTACAAACTTCAATTTGTTTTTCTAACTCTTTATTTATTGATTAATGCTTGCTCAGCATAATCGCGTCTTTTCATTTTGCTTGATGTAGATCCTTCCCAAGATTGAGTGGCATAACGACCAAGTTCAGCGGCAGCTAGTGACTTATGATTGGGAGCATGTCACTTTTGCAGTGATGCTTTCTAGCCCTCATCCCCCAGCCCCTTCTCCCAAAAAGGGCGAAGGGGAGCCGAATCATTTCAAAGTCCCTCTCCCAAATTGGGAGAGGGATTTAGGGTGAGGGCAAAGGTGACATGTACCCCTTATGATTCCTGACAATAACCTTTATTCCGCCGCTGCAACGACTTGTTGGGCTGCTGCCCCCGACTACTGGCTTCGCGATGCCCGCGATCTAAAAGCCATAGGCAAATTTCTATACCAAGAAATTTTTTGCAACTCAATCAGTTCCTACTACTCAAACTAGCATATAGTTAAAAACATCTAAATGATTTAATCATTATGATTTAACTTTTCAGAACTTGAAGCCGCTCGGCAATCATTCTTGGTAGTCTGTGGTTGAGACATCATTGAATGTGCGATCGTAGATGCCAGATTCCATTCTCCAGCCAATTTTTATCTATAGCTGATCCTTTCCATGAAATGGTTTGGCTATAGATACTTTGATCTACCGTTCATTCAGTTCAATCATGGCAATCACCAATCTCATCCGGTTTAATAACCTCCGGAGCGATATCTTCGGCGGTGTTACGGCTGCCGTTGTCTCGTTACCCCTGGCACTGGCCTTCGGCGTTGCTTCTGGGGTGGGTCCCCTCGGTGGGCTCTATGGGGCAGTTTGCGTCGGCTTTTTTGCCGCCCTGTTTGGCGGAACTCCAACGCTGATTTCGGAGCCCACAGGTCCCATGACCGTTGTGATGACGGCGATCGTCGCCGGTTTCATGGCCAGCAATCCTGAAAACGGGCTGGCAATGGCGTTCACCGTTGTCATGTTAGCGGGATTATTCCAAATTGTGTTTGGAATTTTCAAATTGGGCAAATATATTACCCTAATGCCCTACAGCGTGATTTCAGGCTTTATGTCTGGGATTGGGGTGATTCTGATTATTCTGCAAATTGCGCCGTTTCTGGGGCAGGCCGCTCCCAAAGGCGGTGTGTTGGGCACCTTCCTGAAAATTCCGGAGTTGATTGCCAACGTCAATCCGCCGGAAGCGATTTTGGGGGCATTAACCCTGGCGATCATTTTCTTCATGCCTAAGAAGATCAAAAAACTGGTACCGCCGCAGTTGATCGCGTTAATTGTGGGCACAGTTGTCTCTCTAACGGTGTTTGGCAATGCCGACATTCGCCGGATTGGCGAAATTCCCGTGGGACTGCCGCCCCTGCAACTGCCGACCTTTAGCGCCAGTCAATTGACGGTGATGTTGGTGGATGGGGTGATGCTGGGGATGTTGGGCTGTATCGACACTCTGCTGACAGCGGTGGTTGCCGATAGCTTGACTCGGACAGAGCATAACTCTAATAAAGAGTTGATTGGTCAAGGGATTGGTAATATTGTTTCCGGTCTGTGTGGCGGCTTGCCGGGTGCAGGCGCGACGATGGGAACGGTGGTGAATATTCAAACTGGGGCAACATCGGCGGTATCTGGCTTAACGCGGGCGTTGGTGCTCCTGGTGGTGGTGTTGGGGGCGGCGAAATTAACCCAGCCGATTCCGATGGCGGTGTTGGCCGGGATTGCGCTCAAGGTGGGGATTGATATTCTCGATTGGAGTTTCTTGAAGCGATCGCACAAAATTTCCGCCAAAGGTTCCCTGATTATGTACGGGGTGCTGCTATTGACGGTGTTTGTGGATTTGATCGTGGCGGTGGGCATTGGTGTCTTTATTGCCAATATCCTCACCATCAACCAATTGAGTGAAATGCAATCCTCAGAGGTAAAGTTGGTTTCTGACATTGATGATGATGTCAAGCTCAGCGATGAACACAAGCAGCTTTTGGATAAGGCACAGGGACGAGTCTTGCTGTTTTGTTTAAGTGGCCCGATGATTTTCGGTCTATCTAAGGCGATCGCCCGCGAACACAATGCCATGAAAGAAGCGGATGCCTTAGTCATTGATCTAACCGAGGTTCCCTCCATGGGGGTAACAGCTTCACTGGCAATTGAAAACGTGATCCGCGATGCTAACGATAAAGGGCTAACGGTTTATGTGGTTGGAGCTAGTGAGAAAATTCAGCGCCGCTTGCAGAAGTTAGGGTTGTTCGATCTGATTCACCCAGAACATCTGATGAGCGATCGCACCGCCGCCCTCCAACATGCGGTCGATCAGCTCAACCTTCAAAGGGTAACGACTGAATAATTTTTCGGTCAACCTCAGTCCATCATTGACCACTAGGCTTATCTCAATCCAGGCAACCGTATCCAAAGCATGACCGTCCTCGATCGGTTGCCTTTTTCATCACCGCCCCCAGTTTTATGAATTCCTCAAATCCTTCACCTTCATCGCTTTCAACTCATGATTTTATCCCACATTCTGCCTCCTTTTAGTGGGGGGATAGCCTCTCTCATGGCTCCGATGCCATTCCTGGCGACCGTTGTTGCTGAGGATTCACCCATTATTCTGTCTGGCGTATTGCTGACGCTAGCAGGTCACGGATCATCTCTGCTGCAACCTGCGGTTTTGTTTTGTACTCATCTCCAGCTTTGAGTCGTTCTCTGGGCTTGTAAACCTCAAACGATAGGGGCAAAATCATCCCCCGGAACAGAGCATAAGCCGTTACTGCCACAATGCCGTTTTCCTTTTTACCCTAACTGAACGACTCCAATTAGGCTTTGAGTCCAGGGATTAAGCTCCATAGACATTTGCTGGCTCAGGGGGATAGCCATAAAATAAGAATAGTAGTAAGGAACCTAGCCATGAGCCTTGTTGTCCCTGACGAGATTTTAACTGCAACTCGCATGACTGAAGCTGAGATGCGCCAGGAAATTGCTGTCATGCTCTTTCAGCGCAGCTTCAGAACTGGGAAGCAGGGTGGGAGACGACCATGCATCGCGTGACACTTGATGTCTGCAGGTTATTGACCACCTCGATCAGGGAGGCTCTGCGTCCCTGTTTCACCACAGCGGGGTCGTCGGGCTTTTCTGCCCGGACGCGGTGGGCGTTGGGTTCCTGCCAGGGGGCAAACAGGGGTTCGAGAACAGTGGGATTGAGGGTGGAGGAGGTCATGAAAATCAGAATGAGAGCTTTTGAAATAGATCGGCTACGGGAAACGTAAATCCGGGAATCACCTCTTCTCCATCCAGAGAATCAACGGATTTCAGCAGCCGATCGGGTTCTTGGGCACAGCGGTAGACAAGGACATAGTGCTGAGTTGGGCTAATCACCCAAACTAAGCGGGCACCATTGTCAAAATACTCAGTAATTTTCGTTTCTATCTCCTCTACTGTGTTGCCAGGAGATAAAATTTCCACCGCTAGATCGGGTGCGCCCTCTAGAAAGCCAGTTGGCAATTCGGTCATACCTTGTAAACGCTCTTTGGCAAAGAAGGAAATGTCAGGAGAGCGTTTATTACCATTTTTCATCTTGAAGGCGGTACTAGAATCAAACAAAGATCCTAGTTTTTGAGCATTAACAGTAGCAAAAAGAGCAGAGCTTAGAATAATAGCAAGATTGCCATGCAATGCTCCTGAATTTCCCATGTCAACCAATTCTCCGTTCACGATCTCATAGCGATGCCCATCTTTGGGCAATGCCATAAATTCTTCATCTGTCCAAACCTTTTTATCAGTTTTTAATTCGATCGCTGTAGACACGAATTACCTCCTTGCAATTACTGTGAATATTAAGCAATAGCAAATTCTGTAAGGGGACGCTTGCTAGGATGCTGAAAACCCAGAACAATATCTTCAGCGGGGACTCCAGCTTCTAGTAGATCATTGGCGATGCCCTGTTTCGTCCAGTCTTCTTCGATCCAAATTTTGTCTTGTTCAAGCTTGAGGTAAACGGTTACTCCAAAATCTCGCCGCTTGCCATCCCAGCCCACATGAAACCAGAAATAGTGATCGTGTTCTTCATCAAAGGCAACACACTGCTGTACTCCAGGCTGATTAGCACCCATCGCCCAGTGCTGATAGTCAGTCAGAATTTTTTGAATAATCTGACGGTATTTCTCTAGCTTATCCATTGCACAATCTCCTCTAAGCTGCATTTCCTCTGTCGGAGAGCAACTCCGCAATCAATGGTTTTGACTTAGCAAGTTGACTCACTGCCATAATGGAGAAGCCGAGAAGGTTGCCCTCCAAATCTACCCGTTCCATAACGGCATCGTTTTCTGTTTCCCGCATATAACCGGGAGCATCCGAGAAAATAACCTCTAGAAAGTCAGCTTCCGGGTCAAACCAAACTTTTACTCGCTCTGCCATAGGGTTTCTCCTTTTTTGGGTTTATCAGTGAAATAGGCGGTGACAATAAAAGCATCGTCAGGGAGATATTTGACTACCACGCAAAGCCATTTATCCCCGATCGCCGTTTGGGTATAGAACCGATAGAATAGCGCTGCGCTTTCGTCACTGCGAGATTTGCGTACCAGTTTTGGCTGCTTCAGAGTTTCAGTGATTTGTGCTTCCATCCCGACCGTTTCAGGGTGGGCAAGAATATGCGCCAACCGTTCTTCGGTCAGGCGTACTTCTCGGTTCTGATAGTCGAGCAGGGTGAGCATCAGGCTATACCTCCACCTCTACGGTAATCGAGGTGTCGCAGCCGAAGGTATCGACGACTTTGACGCAGGCGGTGTATTTGCCTGGTTGCGGGTAGATGTAGCCCGCATCGCTGATGGTTTTGAGCGATCGATCTTTGCGGGTGCGATAGTCTTGCCAATCGTGGGTGAAGGGTTTGCCTGGTTGCCAGTTGAAATCCACAGCCCAAAAATCGATAAAGTCAAAGCCACTTGCGATCGCTCGTTCTTTGATGGCTTCCAGTTCTTTGGTGGGCACTTCGGCGAGGGAGGGGAGGAACTGGGTGATTTTGATGTCTACTTCCCTCACCCCTAGCCTCTCTCCCTCAAGGAGAGGGGAACCGGACTTTTTCTTCTCCCCTTCTCCCTGGGGAGAAGGGGTTAGGGGATGAGGGCTTTCCCGATACACCGCCTCCGCCGCCAGCACTGCCACCTCCAAAAATGGCGGCGGTGCTTTGCGATTCTTCTCCATAATTTCGCGGGGAATCTGCACCAGCTTCAGCTTCATCCCCAACTCCTGCACCAGGGCATTCACCAGCAGATGCAAATCCATCTCAAACTCCCAGGCGAGGCAATAGCACTCGCGCCCACCCGCCTGCGCCGTCGCCTGCGCCACCTGTTTGGCTTCTTCGCGGGTAAACATCGAGTCAATGCCATCCACATGGCATACTGGATTTATACGATTAACGTCATCCCAAATATTTTGTAGAGGGATACCAGAAATCTCATCAAGATAACGCTTGTACTGAGGAACATTTCCGGGCTTATTCTGAATAATTCTTCCTTCAGCAATAAGCTGCTCCATTCGCTTCTGGCTATATCTCCAGTATCGCCAAACTCCCATTACTTCATAGTAAGGATTACCCTTAGATGCACCACCAGGTGCTGTTAAATCAGCCAGCCAGTAGCGTCTTCCATCCTCATCTCTATATCTGTAATACTTGTCAATATACTCCTGACTATAAGGAACGTATTGAGTATTGAAAGTAAAGTTTTCTGTTTTGGAATAGTAAAGAAGAATATCTGTAATTTCTCCATAGGCTTCCCTACCTTGTTTAGCATTGTTATGAGATGTAGATCTTTTCCATATAATTTCAGATCTGAAATTCAAAGATCCAAAAACTTCATCTAATAAAGCTTTTGCATAGTGGGACATTCCCAAATCAAGATGTATGTAGATACTTCCTTTTTCACTCAATAACTCACGTATAAGAGTGAAACGCTCAAATAGCATGTGCAAGTAGGAATCTGTTCCTTTTCCCCATATATCTCTGTAGGCAACCATTTCTAGAGTTGATTGATCCTTAACTAAAGAATCATCTTCTCCAAATGGCACACTCATTGAAAAATCCGCACCCACATCAAACGGCGGGTCAATATAAATCAGATCCACCTTGCCCTTAAATTCCTGCAACAGCGACGCCATCACCAGCTTGTTGTCGCCCCAGATCAGCCGATTTCTAAAGTCATCCTGCTTGGGATTTTGCAGTTCAAAAAGCTCCAACTGCCCCGTCGCTGCCGCTGCCCGTCTGGGTTCATCAATGCTCTCAATCCGCTGCATCGGCATGGCACACCCAGCAATATCCACCTCCCGCCGATTGCCATACTCGTCATACTTGCCCTCCCACACCAGTTCCGTTCGTAGCGTCGATAGCGGGTGCGGGTTGTGGGGACCGTAGGTGGGCGGTTGGGTCATAAAAGGCAATGAGGTCAAACATCTGCCCTCAATTATAGTCACTGCCCAAAGAACCACCAAATCAGGCTTGTTGCCGGATGACATGAGCGATCGTGGGGTGGGGTGTGAGGGGCGATTGTCCTAGCGGACACGCCAAAGGCGAACATAGGGATTCTTCACTTTGGATCAGGTACTCAAGGTGCTGCCCCAACCCATGACTAAAGCGAGATAACGACCAAGATAAGCGGCGGTTAGTAACTTTTGCATCCTCACCGAGATTCCTCAACCGTCCGCTTCATCGAGAGACTGTGTAAAAACTTGGGTCAAGGATAAGGGAAAAAGCTAGGATCAAGAATATGGGCGCAAGAGGAGAAAAGAATCATGCCCCATCTTCAAGGGATAGACCGGAATCAAACGCTGCAATTTCCACCTCGACTCGACGAGTATATTAGCGTCGAGAACCCCGTGCGGTTTTTGGATGTGTTTGTAGATCAATTAGACCTGCAAGCGATAGGATTTAGCCGGGGACAGATGTTGCTTACGATGTGCGAATTGCAGTCGATGGGAAGTACAAGTTAATTGCGGTAGCAGAAGTTACCAACCAAGTCACTGACCAAGCTCAACTGTCGCCGATGGCGACTCAAGCCAAAGCAACGCTGGAGGTGGAAGCTCTCACTGTTGTTGCAGACCGAGGCTACTACGATGGTGAGGAAGTCAAAACTTTGGTACTCTCAAGCGCGGTATGAATCAGGGCTACTTTTTGCTCAAAGGACTGGAGAAGGTTAGGGGTGAGTTCAGTTTGAGTGCTCTGGCTTACAATCTCAAGCGGGTCTTCAATATTGTGGGGGTAGAAAAGTTGATTTTAGCCATTACAATGGAAGTAATTGCATAACAACAAAGAAGGAAATTGCTGACGATAGATTCAGGTGCCCCTTGTGAGAGCGCTTCAGAATCTATCGATTAGATGGAACGGGGGGACTGAGTCAATTTACAGTTCCTTGTGAGCGAAGCGTCCTGAGTTTTTACACAGTCTCACGTAGTGTTAGGCTGCTGTCGCTACAAACGCTGAAGTAACTCATCGTACTCTGCGTGTGCGCCAATCCAAAACCAGTAAATGTGATCATCTTCTAACAAACCAAGAACTCGGTAGTCTAAACTCACACGCGCCGAATAGATTGGTTGACGCTGGCTAACCCGTTTGAACTGAAGACTATTGTGGTAAGGATCTGAACACCAAAGTTCATAGGCTTTAGCAGCTTGCTCTTGAACTGATGCAGGAAGAGCATTAAGCTTTTTGCGAAACGCCTTTGTCACACTTGATTTCATAACTCAGACTGAGTAGGAAAAACTTCAGCTAGAGGTGTAGTATCACCAGCAGCTATTTCCTGTCGAACCATCTCAGCCATTCGATCCCATTGCTCATCTGTTGTAGAGTCAAACTGGGCTTTCCATCTTTGCTCATCCTCCATCTCAGCAAGTAAACGAGCAGCAATCGCATCTTGCTCATCAGCAGGCAGAGTTTTGAGTTGGGCAATTGCTCGTTCAAGTAATTCGGTCATTGCTGCTGACTCCATTAAAGCGGCCTAAGTACGGGACAAAAGCTTGCAAAAACTGAATAGGAAAGGGTTTCATGAGAATTACCACATTCTTTAACCATGAAACCCTTATGAATCAGGTTACTCTACTTCGAGAAGCTTTGCGACCCCACTTGGCATGGCATGGAGCAAGACTGAGCTTTCTTGCCACTTTTCTGATTGCGCTGTTGCAGGTGAAGACGATTAACTTTGCACAACTCGCTACTGCCTTTGGGGGCAAGGCTCACATCGACTCCCACTACAAGCGCATTCAGCGATTTTTCCGTCTCTATGAATTGGACTTTACGGAGATGGCTCAAACGGTGGTGAATTTGATGGCCATCCCAGAACCTTGGGTGCTCTCCCTCGACCGGACGGAGTGGCAATTTGGTGGGTGTGTCTTTAACGTCTTAATGTTGGGAGTTGTCCACGAAGGAGTGGCCTTTCCAGTCGCCTGGTCGCTGCTCGATAAACGAGGCAATTCGGATAGCACTGAACGAATGACTCTGGTCAACGAATTCCTGGAGCGCTTTGGGGAGCRTCAGATTGCGTGTTTGACCGCAGACCGAGAGTTTGTGRGTCAAGACTGGTTGGGCTATCTGCTGAGAGACCCCCTCACTCCGTTTCGCATCCGCATTCGGGAAAATCACAACCTCAGACAGGGAAATCGCATCCTCAAAGTCAGTGTTGTCTTTCAGGACTTGAAGCCAGGGGAGCACCGAGTGTTACGCGATAAACGCCAACTTTGGGGCCAGTGGGTTTATATTGTTGCTTTGCGACTCGAAGACCAGTCCTTGCTCGTCGTTGCGACTCAAAAAGCGCCTCAATCTGCTATTACAGATTACGCCAAGCGGTGGTCGATTGAAACCTTGTTTGGCATTTTCAAGACTCGTGGCTTATCTCCGCAATATCATGCTCAATTTGGAGCAGAAAATGCCTCAATTTCTCGATGTCCTACAATTTTTGTCCTGTACTTAGGTGAACATTAGTGAGCCAATGATACAGAAGCAATTCACATTTGCAACGAGGGGAATCACAAAACCCAGAATTGCAGAAAACCAACGATGAGAGTCCATTTTACCCTTGGTTAATGCTGCACCATGATTCATAGTGAACATTAGTGAGCCAATGATTATTACTTTCCAAAGCAGTGTATGGGCTGACCTTGAATGTGCATTAATCTCCGTTGGCGAGAGAGCTTTAGACTTTGAGTGCTGTAACGTAGTGGTCATAAGCCTGCTCCAAAAAATGAATTGATTTGGATAAACGAGTTGATTGAGTTCCTATGCAAAAGCAGAGGAATGGGTTGACGATGATTGACTTTGGCGGATCAAAGATGATTGCTCTAGAAGCATCAGGTGCTCCTGTGCTAAAGCAAAGCATAGGAGTGTCAAATATCGGAGCAGCTTACTCTGCCAAACCGCAAGAGCGGCACATCGGCATATCTTTCATCTCGTATTCGATCACATTACCCACAGCATCCAGTTCAATTTGGCAGCAGGTTTGCAGCAATGCTCTGAGCTTTTCTCGCCCGCGCTGCACTCGTGATTTTATCCCAGACACTGACATACCTAATTTTTGAGCGATCGCGCGTTGAGTCAGACCATCTAACTCCGCAAGTTGTACAGCTTCTCGATAGGGTGCTGGGAGATGTTGGAGCAACGGACGCAAACACCCTGCCATCTCTTGATTAAAAACCACTGGCTCGCCTTCCATCGCTAAAGTCTCTAGGACATTTTCGGACGTAAATTCAGGTTGGCGACCTGCTTTGCGATAATAGTCAATGATGGCATTACGAGTGATCTGAAAAACCCAGCTTTGCAGGCGATCAGTATCCCGCATCGTCGCTAAGTGCTGATGGATGCGGATCAGTACCTCTTGCAAAATATCATCAGCATCCGCAGGATGCTTCACCCGTTGCTGGATGAAGCCCCGTAATCGTCGATGAAACTCTTGCCAAATCGGTTTCAAATCACTCGTTGGGGTTGCCATCTTTGGTTCTCCGCTCCTATCGATTGCTTCTATGAACAGCCACAGCCAGTGGAGGCTGTTGGTGTTGTGCCACAAGATGAGGTCTTTTTCGCCTTATCCTGAAAGAACTGTTGCAGGTTTTGAGGCACCGCGATCGGGCTAGAAACAACCGGAACCGGAGCTTCGTTCTGATAAGTTTCGCGGAGAATTGCATCCACAATCAGTCCGACAGGCGCTTCAGTGTAGCTGTTGCCCTGATAGAGCCAGGTACGACACGCCGTTCCTGCCTGGGAACCAGAAATCTCCGAACAGTCACCACAGCGACTCTCGGTTGTTTCTAAAATGATATCTCGACCATTGACCCGAATGGTTGGAGAACTAACAAATTGAAGCTGTTTGGCTTGTGCTTCTGACTCCACCAGAATTTTCTGAAATTGAATAACAGTACCCGTGCTGACGAGAACTTGCTGGACGGTGGCGATCGCTTGCTCAAGATTAGAGAGCGAACCAGTACACCGAGAACAAGTGGAGAGATCAAGTGCCAATAATTCGATATTGAGTGTGCGAGAGGATGAGTTCAATGTCATTGTAGGGTTCATCACAGTCCTCCTGTGTTGATGTTCACCCAGATAGACGACGGAGTTTCAGAAAGGACGCAAAGTGGGCAGACATTTTTATGGAGGGGCGAAGGAATATCTGAGGGAGCCTAACACCAAAGCTAAGCGGCGCGCCGGCAACGTGCCTGCGGAGCAGAACGACGCTGATCGGCGCGTCCGCTTGAGCGCCGGGTTGGGCAGCCGCTCGCCACGACCGATGTGCCTCTAGTCTGCATTGGTTGCCCGATACACGATCCATTCCTTGAGGAAGCGTCCGATAAACTCCCTTTGACGATCCAAACCCCACTCCGGTACTCCAGTCCCCTTGGCGTGGCGTCCACCGTCAGTCGGAGCCAGGTTGTTTGCGGACTTTCTCAATCGCGTGATGTCGTTGTCGCTCACGCCGAGCGCCTTGACTATCGCGTTACGACCACCGAGGTCGTCCTCCGCGTACTCGTAGATCATGTAGAAATCGGCTGCATTTCGATCTCTCCGCCCGTTCAGCCACAGCGCATTCGCCAGTTGAATGGAGCGCGCTATAGCGAGCTTTGCCAAGGCGGCGTACGTTTCGACTTCAGATCCGAAAGTGGTGTAGGCGATTGCTGACTCAACCATGATGACACAGTAGAGTCGCTGTGTATCTGCCCTGATTGGGGTGGATCTACAGCAAAGCTCCGCGTATTTTTATATTTCTATACTAGGGAAATAATTTCAAGTTATTGCTGAGCTTGAGCACCCTGGGACTCAAAGACTCAACGGCACGGACCAGGAAGGCTCGATCGTACCCCTTACAGCACTCATGGGACCATACGCTGCTCGCTGAACAATGCCGATCGACTTCAACATCGATCGCATGGCTTGCTGCAACGGCACGACTGCATCGGGTGCAGGCAAATGGAGATGCGATCGCACGGGTCTCCACCGTCGATCGAGAGACAACGGTTCGCCCTGCATTCAACCTGTCAGGCCCTACATTCGAATGGGGAGATATTGCATTCGAATGCGCTCTATGGACCACGCTTCAAGCATAAGGAACATTTCAATGTGCAGCCCCTGCATTCGAACTGTCAGGTGCTGCATTTGAATGCGTTCTATAGACCATGCTTCAAGCATAGAAAACATTCGAATGTGCGGCTGATGCTGCCCATCTGAGACGGTTTGGCGATCTCTCGGAACCCCAACCTTATTTCGACGTTTAGTTTTGACTATGTTTGGCAGCCCCATGAAGGCGAAGGTTATAAGCCACTGATGATATCGCCTGAACTTAGTCGTTATCATCGGCATCTTTCAACGGATCAGGGATGGCGCTTTTTGACAAATTTCATCTCTCCCCTGAAATCCCCATCAGATTCAATCCCAACAGGGATCCAGCCAAGATGCAGATAGAAACCATAGGCTCTCAAACGAGGATCGTTGCCCGTGACTAACCAAATCTCTTCAATGCCCTTTGACCATAACCAGTTTTCAGCGACCTGCATTAAGGCACGCCCAGCGCCCTGACCTTCAAAATTAGGCAGGATGAATATGCCAAATATTGTTTTTTCTGTAGCATTCGCAATTGAAAACCCCATCGCTCGATCGCCAATCTCAGCCACCCATGCACAACAATCTGTTTCCAGCATTTTGGCAACTGATGCTGGAGTAATGCCAAGTTCAGCAATCTCTTCGCGGGATTGAAAGTTTTCGACGACGCTGGTTCTAATGTCAAACAGGGTCTCGATATCCTCCCGTTGAGCAGTTCTGATCTTGATGTCAGCCTTACTGGAAGAAGGGCTCAGGCTGATGACTAATGGCAGCATAATCGTGAAGACCGTGCCTGAGTTTACCTGACTGGTTAATTGGATTACTCCCTGATAAGCATCTACACAGCGTTTCACAATAGCAAGCCCTAAGCCTGTGCCCTCAAAACTCCGGACATTGCTAGCGCGATAAAATGGCTCAAACAATCGAGCTTGTTCCTTTTCTGGAATGCCAATCCCCTGGTCCTGAATCCGAAAAATGACCTGTTCTGCTTCAGCCAACAATTGAAATACAACTGTCGTACCAGCTAACGAGTACTTGACAGCATTGGAGAGCAGATTGATTAAAATTTGTCGAAGTACTTTTTCATCAACATTGGCAACGCCTTGTGTAATTGCGCTTTTGAATTGAATCACGCACTTAGATTGCGTTGCCAGACAAATCTCTTCAACCAGAGTGTGACAAAATTGCACCAATTCTAGGGGTTCTTTTTTTAGAGCAATTTTCCCAGTTTCGATTTCACTAATGGTTACAATATCATTTAACAGATGATCCATCTGCTTAATAGCTAAGCGGATGCGATCGAGATACTGCTCCTTTTTTGCTTCGGGAATAGCACTACTTTTCTGCTGTAATAGTTGCGCCGACAGTGAAATATTAGTCAGTGGTAATCGTAGATCATGTGATGCCATAGCAGTGACATAACGTCTGAACTGGTTTAACTCTTGTTCTTTAATTAGTGTTTCTCTGAGCTGAGCTTCGACCAGTTGTCGTTCTAAAATTTCTGTCTGAAGTTGTTGATTGATCTCACTGAGTTCGCTGGTTCGCTGTTCCACTGTCTGATGTAAAAGTTCTAACAATTCATACATCTCTAGTGGGTCAAATACCCGCAGCAAGCTTCCTTGGGTCACAATACCCTTCAGTTCTCCCTGCTCTCCTGTCACCACTAATCGTCTCACTCGATGCTGCTGCATCAACTGTTGAGCTTTTAGCAAGGGGTCTGAGGGGTGAAGTTGAAATAGGGGAGTACTCATTACCACTTCTGCTGGCAGTTCGGATAAATCAAGTTCTAATGCCTGATATTGCACGATGTCTCGCTCAGTAATCACACCGACGGCATAAAGCAATTGAGAATCTGATCGGTCACTCCATTGAGTCAGGACGATCGAACTAACCCGATGCTGAATCATCTGTTGGGTCAAGGCTAAAACGGTTGTTGAAGCGGGGGCAGAAATGACCTCATAGGTCATGACATCTCTCACCTGTTTCCACTTCAGCATATTCAGCGGTTGCAGGGCTCTACGAATACTTCCAGAGCTGATTAAGCCTAAAATTTTCCCTTGCTCGTCTAAAACCGGAAGGTGTCGAATTTTATGTTCTCGAAAGATTGACAGGGCAGTCAGTAAACTTTGAGCAGGAGCTTTAGTCAGCGTGACAACAGGTTGGCTCATGACTTCCTCAATCTTGAGATCGCGCCACTGCATTTGTAAAGCAGTTAACTTGACAAGATCATGCTCAGTAAAAATGCCAATCAGTCGAGATCGCTCTACTACCAACACAGCACTACTACTCTGCAATAGCTTAGGATCAAAGGATGTACTGGATGAAGCTATTGGTAAAGCACACTGCTGATGGGCAACCTGACTCATCAGCGTAATCACCTGGACGAGGGGAGTGCCAGGGGCAACCAGGGCTGGCTGAGGATCAATTGTTGCTTCTAGTAAAGGTAAATAGGCAGATAAACTTTCAAGTTGCATGGTGCGAAGGGAGATAAGGAAACGGGTGGCTTTTCACTTTAGGCATTTTCACTTTAGGCATTATTTAATAGGATGCCCTAACTTTCCGATAAGAGGATTTCTGAAAGTGCGTCAAACAGGATGAGGGTTCTCAGGAGTTTGTCACCTTATTGAATTCTCAGTCCTAAGGATCGTGGATTTAATAACTCCGAGATTTTCAGCCCTCACCCCCAACCCCCAACCCCTCCCCCTCTCCCGCCGGGAGAGGGGGCAGGGGGGTGAGGGCAATCAGGAGTTTGTCACCTTATTGAATTCTCAGTCTTAAGCATGGCGTTGATAATCCTGCAACCAATCCCGGCTGCGTTGCAGAAGATCTTCCAGATTCAGGTTCCAGAGAATAACCGATCGATCGGTGCTGGCGGAAGCCAGTTCCTGGCCATCGGGACTGAAGGCCACGCTCCAGACTCCGGCTGTATGCCCCGTGAAGGTCTGTAATTCTGTTCCATCCAGTCCCCAGAGACGTACCGTGCGATCAGCACTGGCGGAAGCCAGCACCTGTCCGTCTGGGCTGAAGGCCACAGCCCAGACGGAACCAGCATGGCCCTGCAGGGTCCGCAACGGCGTTCCATCCGCCTGCCAGAGATGGATGGTGCGATCGTCTCCGGCGGCTGCAATCATCTGGCTATCAGGGCTGAAACAAACCCCCCAGACAATACTGCTGTGGCCCTGCAAAGTCTGGAGTTCCTCTCCCTCTGAACTCCACAGCTTCACCGTGCGATCGTCACTGGCGGAGGCAATCAACCGGCCATCGGAACTAAAATCCACATCCCAGACAGACCCCTGGTGGCCTTCTAGAGTCCGCAGCAAAAGCCCCTCCAGAGTCCAGAGTTTGACCGTGCCATCGGCACTCGCAGAGGCCAGCAACTGCCCATCCGGACTGAAACTGACCCCCCGGACAGACCCCTGATGGCCCTGGAGAGTCCGTACCTCCTGGCCCTCCAGGGTCCAGAGCCTCACTGTACTATCGGCACTGGCGGAGGCAATCAACCGGCCATCGGGGCTGAAGCGGCCCATCCAGACTCCAGCCCTATGCCCCAGCAGGGTGCGGAGTTCCTGGCCTGCGACAGACCAGAGTTTCAGCGTGCCATCTGCACTGGTGGTGGCGATCGTCCGCCCATCGGGACTGTAGGAAACCCCCCAGACCAGATTGCTATGGCCCAGCAATCGGGATAGGGAGAGCCCAAACAAAGACCACAGTTTGATCACACTATCGGCCCCAGATGAAGCCAGGGTTTGCCCATCCGGACTCAGGCTCACCGCCCAGACTGCTGCATGATGGCGTCGAAACGTCTGCAACTCCGTACCGAATTGTTCTGGTGGAGTACTGCGGGAGAGATTCCAGAGTTTCAGGGTGCGATCGCTCCCCGCCGACACCAGCATATGGCCATCATGACTGAACTCCAGATCCCAGACAGGTCCCTGGTGCCCTTCCAAAGCATAGAATTCTCGCCCATTTAGAGTCCAGAGCCAGACCAGGCCATCTTCCCCGGCAGAGGCAATCAACCGGCCATCCGGACTGAAGCGAACTCGGCTAACTGCATTTTCGTGCCCTTTCCAAGAATGCACGATTGTTCCATCGACTTGCCAGAGATTGATCAGGCCATCGGCAGCACCAGAAACAATCAACTGGCCATCAGGACTGAACGCTGCACTACTCACTGGACCGTTGTGCCCCTTCAAAGCCCGCCCATCTCCCCCAGCCAATGGCCACAACCGCACTACCCCATCCGCCCCTGCCGATACCCACTGCAACCCATCGGGACTGAAGCTGATGCTGTTGACGGCTTCCCCTAGGCGCTGCAGCACCCGATTTGTTCCCGATTCCAGATGCCAGAGTCGGATGGTACCATCCTCACCCGCAGAGACCAGTCCAGTGCCATCCGGAGTGAACCTGAGGTCATTGACCGAGCTATCGTGACCTTCCAGCACCCGGATAGCTCTCCCATTGGCCTTCCAGAGACGGATTGTGCCATCGTTTCCGGCGGAGGCCAACCCTTTCCCCTGGGGATGGTAGCGTAAGGCCCAAACCGTGCCGCTGTGGCCAGAGAGCCGATTGCGCTCTCGCAGGGCGTACAGCACTTGGTGCAACCGAGCGATCGTTTGCATCCGTTTGGACGGTGGAACGTCTGTCTGCAGCAGACGCTCGCAGGCTTTCACACTGGCAACCAATGCCCCTAGCTGATCGTAAGAGAGCAACAGAGCCTGGGAAGAGACACTCAGGGCATCAATTTCAGCTATTTCTGCCCGATACCGTTCCTGTTGTTCCTGCTCCAGAACAGTGCCCAACTGTTGCAGAGCCTGTCGCAACTCTTCTTGGGTGAGACTGCGTAGCTGACGCTCAACCTCCAGTTCTGAAACTAATCGGCTCATCTCTGGTGTTTGTTGCTGTCGAATGAAGTCTATCAGGTAGTCATGCATGAGCTGGTAGCGATCGACCGGCACTTCCGGGATCTGAAACACCAGCCCAGAACCCACTAGCACTTCCAGGACCAGATCCAGCTTTTCCAGGTCTGCCGACAACCCCAGGGTTTCCAGATCGCTGATCAGCTCATGACGGGTTTTCAGCGGGCGATTATTGCTATCTTCCGTGAGTAGATACAGCACGATGCGGGCCAGGGGCTCATTTTCCGGACCACAGTCCTGAACCACCGTCTCCAGGGAACGAGCCACCAGATGCTCCTTCGGGCCACGCTGATGATAGGCAGCCAGGGTCGTGATCTTCTCGGCTTGCAACTGGGCTCCCACAATCTGGAGCTCGATCGGGCGCACATCCCCGGTGTTGGCCGCCAGATCCCGCACCAGCTCGTCAATCAGGCTCAATTCCAGATAAAACTGGGATCGTTCTGTCAGACTATAGATCACCGATCTGGCCTCTGCTGGGGAAAAGTTGCCCAGATAATACCGAATATTCTTATCCAGAATATTGTGATTGAGGATATCCAGACCCTGCAGACGATCGGCAGAGTCTGGTTCCAGTCGCTCCAGTTCCAGCAGCCGATGAAGGGCATCTTCCCGAATCGGCAAAATCACCTTGACAAAGGGAATATTCAAACAGGCCAGCAAAAACTGGTAAAAGGGTCGCCGTTCTGTCAAACCAGGGTAGGTCGTAAAAAATTCCTCAAACTGATCAAAAATCAGCACCGTCAGCAGATTGAGATCCCCATTCTCCCGCAATTGTTCTAACAGATCAGGCGTCAGATCAGGAGCCAGGGGCAACCGCAGCCCTCGAAGGATTTCCAGTTCTGTGGTTAGAGCCCAGCCCAGGGTCCGCACCCAGTCGGTGTAGACCTTCAGCACGATCGGTAGGGCATCCCGTTCGCCCAGGCCCCGTTGCCGCAGCAACGGGAGTAGCCCTGCCATCAGGATTGAACTCTTGCCCACCCCAGATTGCCCATGGAGCACGATCAGTTTGCAATCGGCTCGGTTGAGACGGGCCATCAGACGTTCCAGATCCTGCTGCCGACCGGAGGCCGCAATCTCCTGAGCTACGATCGTGGGCTGATCTTTGGGCAACCCCGGATTCAGCAGCGGGCGCTTGGGCTCCAGATGGGCTGCGCCTGCGAAAGCCCGCAGATTGTACTGAAACTCTATCAGAGCCTGTTCCTGCTTCAACTGAAAGGCATCCCGGTAACGGCCCTGCCCAAAGTAGAGCGATCGTAACCCCTCCAAAATCCGCAGGTAAAGTCGTGGATCATACTCTGGGGAACTACGTGCCCGTGCCTGGGCCAGATGCCAGATTGCCTCAGCTACCTGTCCCATCTGCTCCTGAGCCTGAGCCAGTAGCAGCAAATACCAGCTCTGGTGGTGGCGATCAGCCCAGTCCAGAGTCTGTTCCTGACTTGCTCCCGCCGCCCGAGTCTGCGTCAGAGTCTGCAGGGCTGCCTCCGCCAGGGCCTTAACCTGGGGCCAGTCCGATCGGGCCAGGGCTACTTCTGCGAGCAACCCCAGATCATAGGCCCGGCGCACCCCATCGGGATACTGCTCATGGAGCAACTGGGCTTTGTGAGCCACCACTGCTAATTCATCCCAGGCTTGCAACCGGGCCAACACCTCCCCCAAACCGTTGATAAACTTTGCGGCCAGGTCTGGGCGCTGCCCCTGCTCAAAGACCGCCAGACTCTGACGAAAGTAATCCCCAGCTTTTTGATAGAACTCCGTTGCCCTGACCCGATCCAGGATCGCCTGCTGCCGCCACCACAGCCCCAGATAGAAGAGAACACAACCCTGTTTACTCCTATCCCCACGGTGCTGCCAGTAGGTCAGACTGGCCTCGTACCGGCGTTGGGCCTCCAGTCGATCGCCCCGGATCTCAGCATCGCGCCCCAGCAGGAACTGCAATCCGGCTTCCACCTCTGGTTCTGGGAGATGCTCCCGATGCTGCAGATCCCGCTGGGCCAGTTCCAGCTCCGATCGCCAGCGTCCCCCCAGGGCCTGATCCAGGGCACCATCCTCCAGAAACAAACCAGCTCCGGTCTCTAACAGCATGGTGAACACTGAGTCAATTCGCTGGCGCAGAAATGGGACCAGTTCTCCTGTGCTGATATCAAACTTAATTGGTGTGGCTGCCCAGTTCTTAAAATCTGGGGCCAGACGGGTCAATTTTTGCAGCACCAGATCATTGACCCAGAGCACCAGAGACAACGGGAGTTGTTTGCGAAATTCTTCTCGCACCTGGTTGGTCGAGGTCAGGAGTGCCTCAATATCAATTACAGCTTCTAGGCCCAGAACAACCAGGGCGGCAGGCAATGGTTGGGTCAACCCTGTCTGAATGGTAGTGTAGAGGGTGCGAGCTGTTTCTGGGATGGTCAACTCCTGAAAGGGCAGAGAACATTCTGCCCGCAAGCGAGCCAGGACTCGCTCCCGCACCACTGCATAATTGCAACGGACCAGAATCAGCACAAAGTCCCGTTCTACAGCCTCTCCAACCACAGGATTTCCCCCTGCGATGGCTCGCATCAGGGTGTGTAAGGCTCGATCGTTATACGCTTCTACGTCTGTCGATCGCTGCCAATTCACCATGGGCTAAACCTTTGAGAACATCATAATTATGCTCCATCTAAGCCTCCGAGATACTCCCGCCAATGTCAGTCCTGAGAAGCAGGAAACTCTGGCCGCGAGGCTGGAAGCTCCCGCTACACCGTTTTGCGGTTAGCGGTGAGAGTGGGTCAATCAAGATCGACAAATTCTTGAAAACCCAAAGCAACTCAATGGAGAGAATGTTATACCAGGTTTTGTATTTGACCTCTCCTTTTTGTGGGGTTGAGACGTGAGTTGTTACAGCCAGCTCATTGGGTCGGCGGAGGGTTTTCCCCTTCATCTGAACAGGTGTTAACGGCTGATCAGTAACAAGGCCATGATTGGGAGCATTGCTGCGATCGAACAGCAGATTACCGAATCCAACCCTGCAACATGGCCTTGTAGAGAGCCTGGTAACGGGTGCGAGCGTTCAATTTGGCCAGCACATTGTTCAAATGAAACTTGACAGTGCTTTCGCTGATGATCAATTCGCGGGCCACGTCCCGATCTCGCCATCCCTGGGCCAGCAAGGTGAGAATTTCGCATTCCCGTTCTGATAGGCTAGGCGCATCTGTTGCCGCAGGGGTCGCCTCACTCCAGGTCTGTCCTTCGATCGCGGCAGTGACCGCCTGCCGTAAACAATCGGGGGTGATCGACAGATTCAGCCTACCCAGGCTATGTTTGGGCATGGCTTGGGCATCGTGGGAAAACCACAGCACCCGATCGCTGCCTGCGGCTTGATTCAGGTCGTCTGTCAGTAGCGGAATTGTAGGGTCCGACACTGTGCAAACCTTCAGTCCGGCCAGATAGGCCAGACGGGTCAAACTCAGTTGTAAGAAAGGCAGAGTCAGGTAAATTCGGACAGGGGGACCAACAGTGCAGACCGGATAGGGCACACGTACCACCATCTGCACCCGCTGCTGCTGGGCATCGGAGAAGGTCTGCAGCATACCCCCCAGCAGGGCAGCAGCAAAATTCACCTCTCCAAAGGTTGAGATGGTCCAGTCCCAGAGGTTCTGCAGGACAGTTGGGGGTGGGATGACCAGGGCTTCCAGGGAAATTTCGGTTGTGGTATAGCTGAGCCGACAAGAGGCACAACCTACCCCTCGCAGCACTTCTGCCGTATGCAAAAACAAAATGCTGAGGGCCGGAGAGAGCGATCGTTCGGTACCCACTAGGCTCAGTCGGGCAGCAGGCAGGAGTTGGGCTAACTGTTCTGACAGGGGATCCGCGATCGTTGCTGGTCCTTGCAGTAGGGCACTCTGCTGCTGGCGATGGCTATGGTCCAGGGTCAGGGCCAGGGTAGTGCAAAGTCCCTGCAACACCTCCAGAAATTCTGCGGACAGGGGATGGTGACTGAAAACGGCCAGAACCCCCACCACCCGATCGCCGATCGCCAGAGGATACCCGGCAAATCCCGTGATCCGGTGGGCGATCGCCCAATCCCGATCCCTCACCCACGCTTCATCCGGTAGATGGTTGCTCAAGAAGGGAATGCGATTCTGGGCAATCTTGCCAACCTTGAAGGCTCCCACTGGCACCTTGGCAAAAAAGCCATCGGTACGGGTATACATGCCAGAGGAAGCCACCAGCCGCAACATCGGCTCTCCCGGCTCCATCAACCAGATGCGGGCGAAGGCGAGATGAAATTTCTCTATCAGGCCATCGGTCGTGCATTTGGCGATCGCCTCTGCCTCCCGATGCTGGCCGAGACTTTGCACGATCGCATTGACTTGCTGTAAGTCGAACAGCAAGCGGGTTGAATCCACAAAACTAGCGATCGTTTCCGACACCGAATGTTTATCAATGACAATATCTTCATTGACAGGCCAGGGCAAAGTTTTCTCTGTATTCCCGGTTACAGACTCTCTAAGGTTCCCTGAATTGTAGTATGCGAACCTGGGCTTGAGGTAGCTGACGATACTGGGATGCTCTGGCCTCGATCTCCTGAAGCTGTCCTAAAGCCAGACCACAGGGGCGACCATATTTGGCCTTTACCCGATCACTGGCAATGGTGAGAGCTTCCCGCGATCGGGCGAGAAAATCCTCCAGATCATAGCTTTGGTCTGGGGTGAAGTACTCCTTCACCACCAGAGAGGGGGAATAGCAGAGATCCTGGGACCCATCAGGCCATTCAATTTGAAACCGAATTTCCGGCATCATTCAACCTCCCGACGCAGGGATTGCTCAAATGTCCACCCTACCATCTGCCAGTTGCCGATATTGTTGCAGGTGCATCCGTGCAGAGTTGTCCCAGGTGTAGTGCTCGCAAATGGGCTGGCTCTGGTGAACTAGGGACCGGGCAACGTTAGGTGCGGCAATCGTCACCATGGCCTGGGCGATCGCGGGGATATCCGTGGGGTCCACCAGAAGTGCCTGTTGGGGGGTGAGAAACTCGGTGAAGGGGGGCTGGTTGGCGGTGAGCACGGGCAACCCGGAGGCGATCGCCTCCAGGAGCACTAATCCCCAGCCCTCTTTGATCGAGGGGAAGACAAAGGCGGTGGCGGTGCGATAGAGGGCAGGTAGCGCATCATCGGGAATCACACCGGGAAGGAGCAGAGAGGTGCCCAGGGGAATTTCCAGTTGTTGAGCCAAGGCAAAAAACTCATCCCGATAGGGTTGATAGTCAAACAGGGTGGCTCCCCCAGCAATGATCAGTTGTGCCTGTGGCAATTGGGTAAGGACGATCGCAAAAGCCTGCAGAAGTCGAATGGAATTCTTGCGCGGTTCAATGCCACCGATAGTCAGATAAATGGGCGATCCGGTGATACCCCATTGTTGCCGCAGGAGAGGTTCTTTCCCATCTGGATTCCCAGAAAAGCGATCGGGATTGATTCCATTGATGACTCTGGGGGCATTAATTTGATATTTTTGATACAATTCCTGTTGCCAGTATTCACTGACACAGAGGCACAGATCCGGTTCACGAATGGAGCGATCCTGGCACTGTTGCAGGTAGGGGCTATTGTAGTCTTCGATGTGATGTACGGTGCGGATGAAGTGAGGGATTTGACCGGCAGATTTCAGAGCCGACAGTGCATTGGCGCTGATGCAGTCCTGAGCATGGAACACTTCATAGGGATAGTCAGCCAAATGACCCTGGCCCAGATAGACCACAAATTCCTGAATGCGTTGCTGAATCAGCTGATCAATCTCATCTGGAGCAGGTTGAGCCGGAACAGGATAGTAGGGAAAAGAGATCGATCTGCCAAACCCATTCCCCTCCTTATCCAGAGCATAGACCCCCACCCGATGACCCAGGTTTTCCAGAGCCGCAGCCAGTTCGATCGTGTGAATGACGCTCCCCCTCAGTTTGGTGGAGTAGGTGAAGAGGGCAATCGGGAGGGGCCGATCGAACTCAGGGACTGCTCTCGGATGGAGCTTTTCTCTACAATTGCCCTGCTGCCAGATTTTGGTATCCTTGCGGGGTGGAATCACGGCTTTGGCTCCTTTGGCTTCAATCTCGTCGTAGCAATGGCGATGGTCGTGCCCATTCTGTAGCTTTCAGTACAACATAAAATAAGTATTCATGGGAGAAATGCGCTTAATCAAGTTCAAGACTTGGATTACTTCTTTAGGCGAGGCGTTACTGATTCGTAGGTTCAAATGCAATGCCTGACAGGCCGAAGGTTATATCCATTGGGGCCTTTGAGCTTTGGAAGCAATGGCAAGGGTTTTCGATTCCAGTGACGCCAATTTCTTGTCCCCAAGGTCTCTTGCGTCATTTCTGAAACAACTCAGTTGTGAAAGGCTTCTATCGACAGTAAAGTCCCTTCGCAACTTGTCTGCAATGGTCATAGAAGTTACATTCAGTTCTGAGAAATATACTCAGAACTGAACTCAAATAGTTAGGTTTTGGTATAGATGCTATCTATTTCAAGGATCTGCTTTGAGTACCATCAAACAGTCAGAACCTGAGGAAAAACCATGAGTGGAAATGAAGCCCGCCTTCAAGCAGTTCATCAGATTACGAATCGAGAGCTGATGCCTGTCAAAGCCCCAGAGCGCCTGGAAAAAATATGGGCAGAGAACGTTTTTAACCTCAGTAAGATGCAGGCAAGCCTCCCTAAAAGCGTTTTCAAATCAATCAAAAACACAATTCTCACGGGCGAAAAGCTGGATCCCTCGATTGCTGATGCCGTTGCAACCGCAATGAGAGACTGGGCAACAGCAAAAGGGGCTCTCTACTACGCCCATGTGTTTTACCCAATGACCAACTTGTCTGCTGAAAAGCATGATGGCTTCATCTCAGTTCAAAGCGATGGCAACGTCATTTCAGAATTTTCTGGCAAAGTACTGGTCCAGGGCGAACCGGATGGATCTTCGTTCCCCAATGGTGGTATTCGGGACACCTTCGAAGCACGGGGATACACGGGCTGGGATGTGACCAGTCCCGCCTACATCATGGAAACAGACAATGGTTCGACCCTGTGCATCCCCACTGTTTTTGTATCCTGGACGGGGGAAGCCCTGGACAAAAAGGTGCCGCTTCTCCGATCGATCGCGGCTATGGACAAAGCCGCCAATAAGGTTCTGAAGCTCCTGGGACACAGTAATATCGCCCATGTGAACTCTAGCTGTGGGGCTGAGCAAGAATATTTCCTGATTGATGCCAACTTCGCCAGCCAGCGCCCCGATCTCCTCCTGGCCGGACGCACCCTGTTTGGCAAAGCCCCCGCCAAAGGGCAAGAATTTGACGATCATTATTTTGGGGCCATTCCAGAGCGGGTTCAAGTTTTCATGCAGGATGTGGAAGAAACTCTCTATAAACTGGGAATCCCTGCAAAAACCCGACATAACGAAGTGGCCCCCGGTCAATTTGAAATCGCCCCCTTTTTTGAAGCAGCAAACGTAGCAAGTGACCACCAGCAGTTGATCATGACGGTTCTGCGCCATACTGCCAAGAAACATGGGTTTACCTGCTTACTGCATGAGAAGCCCTTTGCAGGCATTAATGGGTCTGGAAAGCATGTCAACTGGTCGGTGGGAAATGCGACTCAAGGCAACTTGCTTGATCCAGGCGATTCCCCCCATGACAATGCCCAGTTTCTGGTCTTCTGTGGTGCCGTGATTCGAGGGGTCCACAAGTACGGTTCCCTCATGCGGGCAGCCATTGCTACAGCCAGCAATGATCACAGACTTGGAGCCAATGAAGCCCCACCTGCCATCATGTCTGTTTACTTGGGGACGCAATTAGAAGAAGTCTTTGAACAGATCAAAACTGGATCCATCACGGAGTCGAAACAGAAAGGGATCATGGATTTGGGGGTGGATGTGTTGCCCCATCTCACCAAAGATGCGGGCGATCGCAACCGCACATCCCCCTTCGCATTTACAGGCAACCGCTTTGAGTTTCGAGCCGTTGGATCGAGCCAATCAGTATCAGGTCCGCTGATTGTTCTAAACACGATGCTGGCTGATTCTCTTGATTGGATCGGCAATCGCCTGGAAAGTGAGTTATCTAAGGGATTAGAACTCAATACTGCGATCATCACGGTGCTCAAAGAAGTGATGGAGCAGCATGGTGCCGTTGTCTTTGGGGGAAATGGCTACTCCGAAGAATGGCACAAAATGGCAGTTGAGGAGCGTGGCTTAGCCAACCTGCCCACCACCGCAGATGCCTTGCCGACCCTTAAGGAAGAATACATCGAAGATTTATTCAAGAAAACAGGGGTTCTGACGCCAGTTGAACTGGAAAGCCGCTTTGAGGTTTATGCAGAGCAATACATTCTCTCCATTGAGGTGGAGGCCAAGCTGGTGGTCAGTATGGCAAAAACGATCATCTATCCGGCAGCAGTAGAGTACTTATCCAAACTGTCATCCACCATTTCGAGCTTGGCTGGTCTGGGTATCGATCTTGAGAAGGAAAGTGCCAAGAAAGTTGCAGATCTGACCAATGCCCTGGTTACGGCAACGGGTCAGCTCAGTGCAGTGCTCGGCAAGCATGATTTCTCAACCACAGAAGAAAAGATGCAGTATTGCGCCAAAACAATCCGTCCCTTGATGGAAGAGGTTCGCAGCTATGCGGATGGGCTGGAAGGCGAGATCGCAGACAGCTTCTGGCCATTGCCTACTTACCAGGAAATGTTGTTTATTAAGTAGCTCTCGTCAAGGGGGGCAGAAAAGGGGATGACCCTCTCTCTTTGGCTCCCGTTATCCTGTTCTGGGATGGATGGGGTAGTCGCAACTTTTTCCTGGCTGAGCAGAGTCCTAGGCTGGCTTTGACTCTGCTCAGTTTGTATTACGATCGCGCTGATTGGGCACAGAGGGCAAAGGTGAATGCTGTTGCTGCTACCAGGGCTGCTGCTGTTCTCACATGGTTCCAGAGGGTCCAGTTTGCCAGGTAGCCAGACCATAGACTTGCACCTTCAGGGCTATCTGGCTTGACGATCGCCAGCGCATCGTTCAGCGGTACGTTGAAGACGATCGTCACCAGCACCGTGCCCATGAGATAAAGCAGGCTACCCAAGAGCAGGTAGGCCGTACCAGGTTGATTTCCCTGCCACAGAGAGGAGATCGCCAGCAAAACGCAAGTCGCAGCCGTTCCCAGGAAAGCGATCATGAACCATGGATTAATCACCGTCATGTTAATGGTTTGCATAGCGATGATGCCCTGTGTGGGCTGGAGTCGAGCCAGGGCGTTCATCACAAAAGTGGAAAAGGCAAAGAAAACTCCAGCGATTAACCCACTACCCAGGGCTGAGAAAAGTTTCAAGGCGAAAAGCAAGTGGTCAATCGTGGTCATAAAACCTCCTGCGGATGACTGGTTAGAGACGGGTCGCAACTGGTTAACTCTGGTCGATCGCACTAGGTTCCATGTACATTGTTTCCCAAATGTGGCCATCTAGATCCTGAAACCCATGCCCATACATAAAACCGTAATCTTGCGGTTCATTGTAGGTGGTTCCACCTGCAGCAACGGCCTTGCGCACCATATCATCAACTGCTGCTCGACTTTCGGAAGATAAACACACCAGCACTTCAGTGCTTTTTGTGGCATCACAAATGGCTTTAGGCGTAAACGTCTGGAACTTTTCTTCCGTCAAAAGCATGACGAAAATATGCTCACTCACAATCATGCAAGTGGCAGTTTCATCCGTGAATTGGGGATTAAATTTGAAGCCAAGACTGGTGAAGAATTCTATAGACTTATTGAGATTTTTGACCGGCAGATTGACGAAAATCTGAGTCGCCATGGTTTCTCCTTTAGAAGATTCTGATCAACTAGAAAATGGCCAGGCCAGTTAAAGCAACCAGACAGACTAACTGAATGGCCAGACTGGAGAGTCGAAACACGGGATTCATCCCCGCGATGTGAATCATGGAATGGGTCAGTCGAGCAGCCATGTACAGAACCACCAGAGCATCTACTACGGTTCCAGAGACACCTCGAACGGTGAGAAGGAACACCACTCCAAGATATAAAGGCAGGTTTTCAACCAGATTGGATTGCACCCGAAAAAGTCGCCAAAGCAGACTTTCCTCATTGGGCGTCCCGAAGTCTTTGGGAGACCCCCCAGCGGATAGGTGTCGAACTCTGACCGTGAGCAACAACACAACCACCCCGATCGTCCACCCAATGAAAATAACCAGACCCCAGAGAGGAGTGGTCATAACTTAAACCTCCGACAGGATTAAAATACTCAACTTGAAGTCACAGGAAACGCGCAAACCACCGCCATAGACCATGATGTCATAGGTTTTGCTATGTCCTATCCTCCCACCCGTTGAGCAACTTTGAGAGAAAGCCTGCCTTAAGGTAGAGATCCCAAACGTCTTTCTGAGTCACTAATTTTTGCAAGGTTCCTGCCAGGATTGCGTAATCCAATGTTGTTGCATCACGCTATATGGCAACCAGTTCCATGATTTTGGCCTGAGCATTTGCGATCGATTGCGCCAAACTAATACCACCCAGTTCACCATTCTCGACATGCACAAAAGTAAGGTCAGTAATGCCGATGAACCCAAAGATCGTCCTCAAGTAGGGATCTTGATGATTCAGCTTTTCGTTGCGCTCACCCGGCCCAAAGCCAGAATCCCCCCGGGCTGTGATGATGAACATTTTCTTATCCAGAACAAGGGGCTGGTAGGGGTTGGTAGGATTTTCTGGTTCAAAGGCAAAGGTGCGGCCCGGACGCACAATCTGGTCAATGTATGCCTTGAATGTGCTGGGAACACTGAAGTTGTACATGGGAACACCAATAACATAGATATCTGCAGCAATGAACTCGTCCACCAGTTGATCACTGAGGTGAATGGCGTTCTGCAGTTGTGGTGTCTGTTGCTCTAACGGTGTATAGGCTGCAGCAATCCACGCTTCATCCACATGGGGCACAGGATGGCGACCAATATCCCGGTAGGTAACAATGTCACCTGGATGGGTCTGTTTCCAGGACTCAACGAATTCTCGGGTGAGTCTGCGAGAGTGCGATCGTTCCCCACGCGGACTGGCATCAATGTGTAATAAATGGGCCATAGGTCCTCCTGATTCATTACCCTTTCAGCTTAGGAAAACGGCCTGTGTCCAGCTATCTAATTCCTGTGCCCCTGTCAAAATCTTGCGATGAATTTTGCAATCTTGCAGCAGCAGCCAGCCAAAGGTAGATACAATCGGAGCCAGACGAATTGGGTTCCCAGGATGAAACCATCTATCCCCCATCCCCCTCAATCGACTCCCATTCCTGTCCTGTCCAGCCAGAACCAGGGCTGGGAAAACATTCTAGTAGAGCAATTTCAACACGCTCCTGGAGAGGGCATCTGCCATTACAAAGATGACCATGCGATTTGTCTGTCCCTGGCCCCTCGCCCAGTCCGATTGATGCAAATGAAAGCAGGCAGGACTTATACGGGACTCTATGGGAAAGGAGACATTTCTGTAACACCTGCGGAGACACCATTTTTTGCCCGGTGGGACAGTGAGGACCACTACTTGCAGATTCGAGTTGCATCCCAGTTTATTCAAAATGTGGCGCAAGCAACCCTTGACATGAATTCGGATCGGCTGGAATTACGGCCTGAATTTCGCACTCGCGATGCCAAAATTGAAGCGATCGGCCTGATGTTGTTTGCGGAGCTGCAACAGGAAAACTTAGGGGGCAGGCTCTATATCGACTCATTGACCAATGTCTTGGCCGTGCATTTGCTGAGGCAATATGCAACAGCCAACCCTCCCCTACCCACCTATGCGGGAGGGTTATCTGAGCGTCAACTGATGCAGGTGCTGGAGTATATCAACGATCATCTGGGTCAGGAGATTAAGCTGGCGGATTTAGCCCAACTCCTGGATATGAGTCCATTTCATTTCAGTCGTTTGTTCAAGCAATCGCTCGGAACCACACCCTATCAATATCTGCTCCAACAACGAATAGAGCGGGCCAAACAGTTCTTGAAACAACCAGATCGATCGATTACAGAGATTGCTTTCCTGTGTGGGTTTAATAGCCACAGTCATTTGAGTAAACAATTTCGACAGGTTACAGGGATGACCCCCACTGCTTTCAGAGTCCTATGCTTATGAGGTGATCCCCAAAAATTGGCGGCGTTGCTGAATAGAAGTATGATTTTCGTGCTTGAGCCTTATGCAGCCCTCACCCTAGCCCTCTCCCAAAGGAGAGGGAACAAGAGTTTTAGCTCCCTTCTCCTGCGGGAGAAGGGTTGGGGATGAGGGTAATTCATATTTGCATTCAGCAAAGCCAAATTGGCCAGGGGTTAAGCGCTGAAGGATATCCAAGATGATAGGAGTAGTACATAAGTAACAAACCCAAGGCTTTCTCCCTCTCTGGGACAGGGATTTAGGGTGTAGCGCGCTTTCCGCAGTGTGGGCTCGATCGCTACTGCTTTACGGGGCATTGGCCCAATCCTGGCCGATGCGAATGGTGATGTCCGATTCCAGGTCGCCGGTGGAATCGGCTTCGACCACCCCCAGGCTAAGATACCGTTGCAGGGCGGTGGCTCCATCCAGGTCCCCCTGCTGGGGAATCACCAGGGTCTGGCGCAGTCGATCGGGCCAATCCTGAATCACATACACATTGGTAAACCCCTTACTCTGCAAATAGTCGGCGACTTGACTACTCATCTTCGGTTTGCCAGAGGCATTTTGGATGGCAATCCGCAGATTGCGTAGGGTCTCATCGGCCAGAAGTTGGTTTTGGCTGGAGGCTTTGAAGTATTTCTCCAGTACCCGATCGCGTCCCTTCTCATTCAAAATCCAGTAGCTGGCAACAAATTCTCCCGGTGCGCTGAAACGACCTGGCAGCAACACCATCTTCAAATCTCCCTGCTCCAGTTTGAGGCCAAAGTTAGCCAGGGCCAATAGTTCTTCCAGGGTCAAGTTGGTATCGATATAGCGCGACAGGAGGCGAATCATTTCCGGAATCTTAGGCACCACGCCGGGACTCAACAACCGCTCTCGCAGGGCTTTGATCAGGACCTGCTGCCGTTGAATCCGTCCGATATCCCCCAACTCATCCTGACGAAAGCGGGCAAATTGCTCTGCCTGACTGCCATTCAGGGTTTGCCAGCCCTGGGCTAGGTCAATCTTCAACTTCTGGGTATTGTCCACATAGGACATAGGCCGGGGCACATACACATCCACGCCTCCCAGCAGATCCACCAGTTCCCGAAACGCTTCGGTGCTGACTCGAACATAGCGATCGATCGGCAAATTATTCAGGGTGCGGCTCACGACTCGCGCTGCTAGAGGAGCTCCCCCAGCAGCGTTGGCGGAATTGATTTTATCCACCCCCAGACCGGGAATCTCAACTTGAGTATCGCGGGGAATCGACAGAATGCTGACGGTGCCCTCTTTGGGTTCCAGATGCAACAATAGCATGGTGTCACTGCGACCGGAGAAAATCAGGGCTGGATCGTTGGCTGCTTCCGGTACCCGATCGACCCCCATCACCAGCACATTAATTGGACGGGCCACCCGATACTGAAAACCAGTTCGCCAGACATCGGGCATGGTGCGTTGTTTCTCCCAGGGGATTAACTTGGGAGAGAGGGGGGTCAGGAGGGCGATCGTGGCCCCAATTGTGACTGAGAGGGTTGTTGTCAATGCAAATGCAAAGCCCCAGAAAAGCCAGCGGGCCCATATCAGCCCTTTAGAGGGAAGGGGATTGCCGCCGGGAGCAGGGATGTAGGGTTTGAAATCGCTACCGGACTGATCCACTCCTTCTACCACCTTCTCGTGCTAACCATTGCAATTGTAGCCTCAGGGTGGAGAGAGGGAAAAGGGAAGATATGATGTAGTCGCAGCGTTAATCAGTCTATGGATAGAACGTTAGTCAGTGTCATCCTGGCCGGAGGGAAGGGAGAACGCTTCTGGCCCCTCAGCCGGAAAAGTCGTCCCAAGCAGTTTTTGAGCCTAGATGGGAGCGGGAGAACCCTGTTACAATCCACTGCCGATCGGTTGTTACCTCTGTCAGGGAATTGGGATGGACTCTGGGTGATCACAGCGGCTCCCATTGCCGATCAGGTGCGGGAACAACTGCCGGAATTGCCAGAGGAAAATCTGCTGGTGGAACCGGAAGGGCGGGATACGGCTCCTGCAGTGGCCTGGACAGCGATCGAAGTAGCGAAACGCCATGGGGAAGAGGCGGTGCTGGGACTATTTCCGGCAGACCACTGGATTGGTGAGCCCGAGACCTATCAGAAGACGCTGCAGGCTGCGGCAACCCTGGCCCGGCAGCAGGAAGTTCTGGTGACCCTGGGAATTGCCCCCACCTATGCCTCGACCGGCTACGGTTACATTGAACAGGGGGAACCCATCGGGACCTTTGCCGATCTTCCGGCCTATCGGGTCAATCGCTTTACGGAAAAGCCCGATCGGGCCACAGCGGAAGAGTTCCTGGCCAGTGGTCGGTTTAGCTGGAACAGTGGTATGTTCCTGTTCCGGGCTGGTGTAGTTCTGGCAGAACTGGCCACCCATGCGCCAGAGATTCTGCAACCGTTGCAAACCCAGGGGGTAGGGGCCTATCCATCCCTGACTAAGAAAAGTATTGACTATGCCCTGATGGAGAAGACGCAGAAAGCCTGTGTTTTTCCGGTGGCCTTCAGTTGGGATGATCTGGGGGATTGGAATGCGATCGAGCGGCTGCTCAAAGGGGACCATCCCAATGTGGAACTGGCCACCCATGTGGGGCTGGATACCCAGGGCACCATCCTCTATGCCTCCGATCCGGAGGAGGTGATTGTGACGATCGGGCTGGAGGATGTGGTGGTGGTCCGGGATGGCAAGGCCACCTTGATTGTGAAGAAAGATCGCACCCAGGAGATCAAGAAAGCGCTGGAACTGCTCAAGCGGGATCCCCAATTTCAGTCGCTGTTATAAGACAACGGTCTTCAGGTTGCTGAACCCACCCCACTCCCTACTCCTCATCCAAATGGCTAGGGCTATCGCCCCGATCTCTGGCATCAACCAAACAAACTCGACAATCCAATGACCACTTCTGGGAACGCAATCGGGGCGATCGTATCGTTCACCCCCAGCACCTGTTCTACCTGATAGACATCTCCCTGAGGGACACGGAAGACAAGCAATTGTTGTTGATTGACATCAACAATCCAATATTCCGGAATATTGGCCTCAGCATAAACTTTGGCCTTTCGCTTGCGATCGTAATTCAGGGTTGTATCTGCAACTTCGATGACCAGGTAAATATCCTCTGGTATAGGATGACGATTCCGGTATCGTCTGGAGTCAATCTTCACGACTGCGATATCTGGCTCAGGCTCTGAGTTAGGAGCGATCGTAATCGGTAACTGCTGACGCACCCAGGCTTTATCTGCAAACAGTATGACTAAATCATTGCCAAAACTGGAGGTGGTTGCAGCATGAGGAGGGTCTTGCGGTACCATTTCAATGATCTGTCCGTCTAATAGCTCAACCCGATCGTCAGAGGTCAAAATACCCGTAACGAGCATCCGATGATACTCCTCTACAGTCCACCGTCGCTGGGGCAGATCGTCTAATTGAAGGTTGGCCTGTACCATATCCCTGACCTCCAAAACGCCACATCTGGCTTACCTTCCATACTAATACCAATTCAAAAATTAACGGCTGTCGGGCAGTTGGATTCAAAATTGTCTCCCCCAGAGCAGTCAGGCAGATCTAATCCTCTTCCTACGAATCCACTCCTCCTGGAGGCAGGGGATTTTAAGGAATGAGAATTAAATAACACCGATAAACTCCTGATTGCCCTCACCCCCCTGCCCCCTCTCCCAGCGGGAGAGGGGGAGGGGTTGGGGGTTGGGGGTGAGGGCTGAAAATTTCGGAGTTATTAAATCCACGATCCTAAGGAGTTTTACCAGTGAGCCAATAGGTGTTCACCAGCCCTTTTCCTTTGATCGAGATCGAACCTCTGGACGCAAACTGATACTGGGCTTTTAAGCGCTCATAGGTGGCTGCAGTTACCTGAATCTTACCGGGTTGCCCCTGGGATTCCATGCGGCTGGCCAGGTTCACCGTATCGCCCCAGAGGTCATAACTGAACTTCTTGGTGCCGATCACCCCGGCCACCACGGGACCACTGTTGATGCCCACCCGGATCGCAAAGGGTTGCCCATGGCTGGCACTGAACTGGGCAATCTTGTGTTGCATGGCCAGGGCCATATCTGCGATCGCCTCTGCATGGTCCCGGCGGGAATCGGGCAGTCCCCCCACCACCATGTATGCATCCCCAATGGTTTTGATCTTCTCCAGGCCGTACTGTTCCGTGAGGTCATCAAACACAGAAAAGATCTGGTTCAACAATCCGACCAGCTTTTTGGGAGAAATGTTGCTGGCCAGCTCCGTGAACCCGACCAGATCGGCAAAGAGGACGGTGACATCTTCAAAACCATCGGCAATGAAGGCTTCTCCATTGTGTTTGGTCGTGGCTCCAATTTGATATTGCTTCAATCTTTCCGCGATCGAGCGGGGCAAAATATTCAGCAACAGTTGCTCTGATTTTTCCTTTTCAAATTGCAGGGCATTTTCAGCCCGTTTGCGATCGCTGATATCCGTCTGTACCCCAACAAAATGGGTCAGTTTCCCGCTATTGTCATAAATGGGCGAAATATGGAGTTCATTCCAGAACAGGGTACCGTCTTTGCGATAGTTGCGTAAAACAACGGTGCAATCTTCTCCACCTTTGATGGCAAAACGCAGTCGGTCGATTTCAGGCTGCTCCCGGTCTTGGCCCTGCAGAAACCGACAGTTGGTGCCCAGCACCTCTGAGATGGCATAGCCCGTCATGCGCTCAAACGCTGGATTGACATAGATCAGGGGCATATCGGGGAGTCGGGCATCCGCGATCACAATCCCGGCGTTACTGGCGGCAATGGCCTGATCCCGTAACTTGAGGGCCTCTTCAATCCCGGCCCGATAGGCTTGGCTGCCACTCCAGCTTTTTTCGCTGACATCCTGGGCGATGCCATAGCTGAGGCCATTCTGGTAAGGGGACAACCGCCAGGATAACCAGCGGTAGCTCCCATCTTTGCAGCGATACCGATTTTTATATTGCACCATCGACTGTAGGGACGGTTCTGCCTGACAGAGGACCTCCATCTCATCGGTTTCTGCCCGATCATTGGTGTGGACGAACTCCATCCAGGGGGTCGATCTCAACTCCTCCACAGACCAGCCCAAGACCCTCACCCAGGACTGATTTAAGTCCTGGAAGTAACCGTCCTGATTGCGGATACAGAGCAAATCAGGGGAAAGGTCAAAGAATGTCTTGAGCGGGGCTTCCACAGGGATGATGCTTCCTTACAACTGGCCTACAATCAGTCGTTGATTACTCATTCTCTGCGAGAAAGGGCTCTCAGGAAATCTTCTGGCCCATCCGGCTACCCTGGCAATACGTTAGGCTGTCCCTATGCGTCTCAGCCTTTGCAGCATCCATGAACTCCAATGTTATCCTCTCGGCGATCTTCCAAACCAACTCCCGACGGCGAGATATTCTCGAAATCCTCTTCCGCAATGGTTGGGACTACATGCGGCGGTTGCTCACCGGCAGAAAGGTGAATGAGCCAGAACTGCCTCCTCCGACCATCCTGCGGAATGTGCTGGTGGAATTGGGGCCGGTGTATGTCAAGCTGGGCCAGTTGTTGAGTACCCGCCCTGATCTGTTGCCCTCCTCCTATATCGAAGCCCTCACCAGTCTGCAGGCTGAGGTGCCGCCGGTGCCCTGGCCAGAGGTGGAAGGGGTAATCCGGCAGCAGTTGCAGCGGCCTCTGGAGGAAGTCTTTGCTAGTATTGAGCCAGAGCCAGTGGCTGCCGGGTCGATCGCCCAGACCCATCGGGCCATCTTGCGGGACGATTGTCCTGTGGCGGTCAAAGTGCAGCGTCCCGGCCTGGAGGAACTGGTTCGGCAGGATATCCTGCTCCTCCAGGGATTGGCGGTGCTGGTCTCCCAGACAGAATTTGGCCAGTCCTACAATGTCATTGCCCTGGCGGAAGAGTTTGCTGTCGCCCTGCGAGCCGAACTGGACTTTACCCAGGAAGCCACGTTCACGACTCAACTGAAGCAAAATCTGGCCACCAGTCGTCTTTTTGAGCCGGAGCAAATTCTGGTACCAGAGATTTACTGGGATCTGACCAGCGATCGGCTGCTGGTGATGGAATGGCTGGAGGGAGGGCCGCTACTGCAGGCAACGTTTAATAATCCGCTCTATGCCGGTAATAGCGACACTGAGCGCCGAGCGATCGCCACCCTGTTGCTGCGGGCTTTCTTTCAGCAAATCTGCATCGATGGCTTTTTCCACGCGGACCCCCATCCCGGCAACCTGTTTTACCTGGCGGATCATCGGCTGGCCCTGCTGGATTGCGGCATGGTGGGCCGCCTCGACCCCCGTACCCGCGAGTTGCTGGTGGAGTTGCTGCTAGCGATCGCCAGTCTAGACCCCCAGCGTTGCAGTCGTCTGGCCCTGCAACTGGCTCCAACTCCCCGTTCCGTCAACCTAGCTCAGCTCCAGGCTGATTTTGAGCGACTCCTGCGCCAGTACTACAGCCTCACCCTGTCGGAGATCAACTTCAGCCATCTGTTCTACGAAGTTTTGCAGGCGTCTCGCAAGAACAAAATCCAGATTCCCGGCAACCTGGGACTCTGTGCCAAGGCAATCGCAAACCTGGAGGGGGTGGGCCGTCAGCTCGACCCCCAATTCAATTTCATTGAAGAGATCCGGCCTTTGATGACGGATATTTTTCGGCGTCAGTTGCTGGGGGAAGCGCCCTTACCTACCATGTTGCGATCGTTGTTAGATCTGAAAAACCTCTCGCTGCAGGCTCCCCAGCAGGTGGAACAGCTCCTCGATCGGGTTACCTCCGAAACCTTACAATGGAACCTGACATTGCGGGAACTGGACTCCCTCCGTCGCAGCCTAGACGATTCCGCCAATCGCCTTTCCTTCAGCATTGTGGTCGGTTCCCTCATCATCGGGGCTGCCACCGTATTTTCCAATAGCCAGAGCAGTCAGCTCTTCTGGGTCAGTAGTGGCCTTTTTGTTGCGGCCAGCTTGATTGGCCTCTGGTTAATGGTGAGCATTCTGCGATCGGGTCGCTTGCGTTAATGCCTTGCTCTGAGATTGTGTACTGTTAAGTTCCAATAGTTTTTGGAATGCCAATAGGTTTTTGAAATGGTTTTTGGGTTGAACTGTCTCATCATGAGACAGCTTTCAGGAGCTTTTGGATGGCAGACTAGTGAAACTGCTGATATGTATAGGTTAGAGATATTTATAGGCATCAAAAACAAACTCAAGTTCTGTAAAACCTATGGAGGATTTCCATTTTACGGGCATCAGAGTACTGAGTCGCCAGCGCTTGGCAAAACAAGGTTTATTCTCGTTTTGTCCGTTGGGGGTACGGGTGAGCTAAGCGGCATCCCGTCAAGAGATAACCGGATAAGCGGTGTCGTAAGGTTGGGCTTACAACCAGAGAATCTGTTCCATCTGAGCGCTAAAGCGCTCATAGCGGTCGCGCCACGTCCGCACCGTCGCCTCGGAAACACTTAAGGTCGTCGCCACGGCACCGATCGATTTGCCCCGGTGAAGTTCCAAAAGCCCGGTCGCCCGCTTAAATTGCCTGGCTCCCAGTTGGCCTTTACGCAACAGATTTTCTAGATATTCACGGTCGGTTGGACGCAGTTCAACCTGACACTTCTTTATGTCTACTCGGGTCACAATAGGACTGAGCACAGCCTACTACTAGCTCACTTGAGTCCAAAAACTTAATTTACAGAGTACTTACTCATCATTATCGAGTTGGGCCACCACGATCGCAGAGAAGGCAAAGGCAGAAACCAGGGGCATGGGAGACTGAAATACCCAAGTCAGAATCAGGGATGTCAGGGAGATGGCGATAGCAGCGGCACTCCAGCTCTTCTCAGTCAGACTCAAACCGTTGCGAGCCTTAATCCTTTCCAGAGCCTCCGAAGGGATGGGCAGGGGCATCACAGCCCCTGGTGGAAAGGCCCAGTACATTCGCCGTTCCAGGAACAGGTCTGTCCAACCATTTTCCTGACACCATTGTTCGATCCAACGATAAGAGTACCGACTCATTGCCTTTTTGAATAATAATAATTGGTGATAAATGGTGCTTTCCAATAGCACTACCTTTTATGAGGCTAGCAAGACCTCTGGAAAAATCAATCATCAAGACATCAAATTTTACTTCAAGCAGGAGAAGCCCACGCTCTGGCGAAGCTGTTTTAGAGGGTTTTCGGAAAGTTAAGACTCAATTTCTTGACAATTATTGATGAAGTTTTGAAAATTATTTCACTGCCATAACTTACAGATGTTTCCTCTCCCGTTCCTATTAATTGGGCTTAGTTTCTTGCTTGTGGGAACCACTTTTGTAGCGTATGCCGTTCCCCAATCGAAGGTGTTAACCTGCGATCGCAGGACCCTGAATCTAGTCTACTGCCAACAGGAAGACAAGGTTCTGGGTTTGACGCTAAAGCAAACGAAACTTCAGCCCCTGGATCGGGCAGAAGCAAAGGTAATTGGAACAGATGAGGATGGGCGGCCTTTTTATCAAGTTATTCTTCGCAGTCAGGCGATGAAAGTCCCTTTCGCTATCGATCCAACACCGGATCAGCAAGCCGCTCAAACTGTGGCCAATCAAATTAATCAATTCATTCAAACGGCTTCCAGGCCGAGGCTCACGATCGGGAACCAGAGAACAGAGATGATGCACCTTCTGGCTGGGATTGGGGCGATCGGGCTGGGCGGTTTCATGGTGTACGGAGCCTGTAAACCAGGGCGATATCATCGCAAACAAACCATGTAGCCATTGACTGGGTGAGCTTGATGACCCGGTCATACCCTCCACCATCGGCATTCGTCCGACATGATGCTAAGGTTGTTAAGAGATTTTGCCCATGATTGCTCCGACCTATGAAGATCAACCTGGATACCCCCGGCGAAGAAGTACAGATTCAAATTGTGCCGCTGATTGATGTCATCTTCTGCATCCTGACCTTCTTTATCCTGGCTTCCCTGCAGTTAACCCGCGAACAGGCTGCAATTCGGGTCAATGTGCCCACAGCCGGGACTGGCGATCGGCAGGAACTGGATCGGCGACTGGTGACGATCGATCCTGCAGGCCAAATTTACCTGGATGGCAGTCCCCTCAATCAAGAGCAATTAAAACAGCAATTGGTGGGGTATTACCAGCTCAATCCCAATGGCATGGTCGTCGTTAATGCCGATAAAGACGTGCGCTATGATAGCGTGCTGCAGATCTTTGACCTGATTCGGGCCATTGGGGGTGGCGATCGGGTGGCTCTGGGTGTAGTTCCCGGTGCTCCCAATCAGACGGTCCCAATTAGTCCCAGTGTTGTGCCTAATCCCTATGGCACCCCTACCAGCCCCTACAATCCCTACACTCCGCCAGCAACCAGTAGCCCACTGGTGCCCCTGCCGGGCAGCTCCCCCACCCCGGGGAGTCTGTTTAACCCCTCTCCCACTGCTGCGCCAATTCCGGGCGGCGCAACAGTGCCCAGCCCCCGATCGGCATTCTGATTCAAGCAGGAACCTGAATTCTCTCCTGACCCGCGAGATTAAATGCGGCATGGATCGTCCGCAGAGCCGTAACCCCCTCATCCTGGCTGACCACACAACTAATTTTGATTTCTGAGGTGGCAATCATCTGAATGTTGATCTGCTGTAGGGACAGCGCTTCAAACATGCGGGCTGCTATCCCCGGATTCTCAATCATCCCCATGCCAACGATGCTGACCTTGGCAATCTCTGGATCAACCTCAACCTGCCCATAACCCAGCTCTGGAGCGGCTTTTTCCAGGGCCTTGCGGGCTGCATCTGCATCCGCCTGAGCCACGGTAAATGCAATATCCCGAGTCGTTGCCCCCTGGATGACCCGACAACGTTGCGACTGAATAATCATATCCACACTGATGTTTTCGCGGGCTAGCAATTGGAAGATCCGGGCTGCCATGCCGGGACGATCGGGAATCTCCCGAATAGCTAGCTTCGCCTGGTTGAGATCGAGGGCAACGCCACGCACGGGAGGCAGGGGAGCGGACGGGGGAGAACCGGTAGCTTGATCTCCAGGGTCCATCGTTCCCGGTTCATTGCGGGGGGAACTCGTGACTTCAAAGGTCTCGCAGAGGGTTGCGATCGCCCGATCGTAGTCGGTAGCTGCCACCACACAACTGACTTTGACCTCAGAGGTGGAAATCATCTGGATGTTGATGCCAGCAGCGGCTAAGGTGGTGAACATTTGAGCGGCCACCCCAGGTCGGCCAATCATTCCAGCTCCGGCGATCGTCACCTTGGCAATCTCCCGATCTACCAGGGTTTCTGCTGGATTGAGATTGCTTTCCAGACCAGCACTCAAGGCAGGCAGAATGGCTGCAGCCACCGCCTCAGCTTGGTTCAGGGTATTTTTTGTCACCGTAAAGGCAATGTCGTTTGTATTGCCTTCATGGATAGATTGGATAATCAAATCCACATCCAGTTGTTGCTGGGCCAGTTCACCGAAGAGGCGAGCGGCCACACCTGGACGATCGGGCACTCGCAATAGGGCCACCTTGGCCTGGTCTGTATCGAATTCCACCGCATCAACTGGGCGGGCAATCTCCAGACCTTCCAGCGGGCGCGGTTGCGGGGTGGAAGAAAGGACGCGGGTGCCCGGATCGTCAGCCCAACTGGAGCGCACCACCAGTGTAATGCCATAGTTGCGGGCAATTTCTACCGCCCGTGGATGCAACACCTTAGCTCCCAGGCTGGCCAGTTCAAGCATTTCATCGGAGGTGATCTCGCTCATGAGCTGGGCATCTTCCACAATCCGGGGATCGGCGGTCAGAATCCCCGGTACATCTGTATAGATCTCACAAAGATCGGCTTGAAGCGCAGCAGCCAGAGCAACCGCAGAGGTATCGGATCCTCCCCGTCCCAGGGTAGTGATTTCCAGATCGTCGGTACTGGCAATGCCCTGAAAGCCAGCCACGACGACCACCTGACCAGCATTTAAATGGCGCTGGATCCGATCGGGATCAATCTTGAGGATGCGAGCCCGGGTATGTTCGGTTTCGGTGACAATTCCCACCTGGGCTCCTGTCAGGGAGATGGCAGGCTGGCCCAGTTCCTGCAACGCCATGCTGAGCAGGGCGATCGAGACCTGCTCTCCCGTTGAGAGCAACATATCCATCTCTCGCCGGTTGGGATTTGTGGAAATGGCATTTGCCAGCTTGACCAACCCATCCGTCGTTTTACCCATAGCGGAGACCACCACAACCAGATCATTGCCCGCCTTGACGGTCTGCAGAACTCTTGCAGCTACCGCTTGAATGCGCTCCACCGATCCGACAGATGTGCCCCCATATTTCTGGACAATCAGTGCCATATCCCTACAATTGCTTCCAGTATTGAATATTCCAAGACCCTCATTTTATAACTCCTGTCCTCCTGTGTAAGCAATCATGACGAAACAGAGGCCTGCGATATCCTATGATGTCCTCTGGGCACCTTAAGGCTAAATGCTTATAGGAAGCTATGCTGTCCAGCAGTGAAGCAGTGAAACTTGTTGACCCTCAGCTGATCAGATCTGATGACACAGTCTTTCAAGCTGCTCTTGATGACATAAGCCAGCTGGCGGCTTCTCTTTGCCAAACTCCCATCGCCGTGATTCATCTGCAAGAGGAGGGGCATCAACCCGTTACAGCCAGTTTTGGTCCCATCCCCTTCTATGCCAGTTGTGTCATTCCTTTCTGGGACTTTAGCCTGGCTGCACCAGATGTGTTGGTGATTGACGATATCTGCCAAGATGGACGGTTTGTAGCCGACACCCTGGTTGCTGGGGATGCAATCGTTCGTTTTTGCGCGGCCATTCCCCTGTGCAATGCTGCTGGCCTCACCATAGGGGTCTTGTCTGTGTTAGATCATATCCCGCGTCAGCTCACGGCAGACCAGCAACGATCGCTGCAAGCTCTGAGTCGTCAGGTTATGGCACAGTTAGAATTAAGCCACAGTCGGCGGATGTTGCCCCCAAACCCAGACCAGAATCGGCCAACAGAAAGCGCTCTCCCACTGGAGCAGGACTTTGCGGCGACCCTGCTGAGGACCTCTGAGCCCCTGTCCCGTAGCTTTGTGGCCACTGTCCTGGAAAGCCCGAATGCACTGGTGGCTGTGCTGTCTCCAGAAGGTCGGATTCTCTATCTGAATCAACTCTGTCAGACTACGATTAACTGTTCCATTGAGGCTGTTAGAAATCGATACTTTTGGGAGGTTCTGATTGCTCCGGAACATCAAGAACTGGCCCAGAACAGAATTGCCCACCTGAAAGCTGGGAGGGGTGGTACTGAGTATGAGAGCTATTGCCTCAACCGTAGTGGCTTGCCCCGACAAATTACCTGGTTTCATGCCCTATTACCCCATACAGGTGAGCCGATCGACTATATTCTCTGTAACGGTTTCGACATTACAGACCGCCGCCGGGCAGAACTGGCCGTACAGGAAAGTGAACGCCAGTATCGGTCCATTGTCGATAGCATTCAAGAGGTCATTTTCCAGATTGGTCATACTGGAACCTGGACCCTGCTCAACCATGCCTGGACCCGGATTACTGGCTTTACTCTGGGAGAAAGTATTGGCACCGAATTTCTGGATTACCTCCATCCAGAAGACCAGGAACAACAGGCTACCCTTTTCCAGTCCCTGATCCAAAAACAGCAGGAATTTTATCGGCAGGAGATTCGTTGTCGGACAAAGACGGGAGATTGGCGGTGGTTACAGATCCACGCCTATAGCCTATCTGATGCCCAGGGAGGCATTGTCAGTATTTCTGGCACGCTCAATGATATTACCGATCTCAAGCGGGCAGAAACGCTGATTGCTAAACCAGGTCGCCTGTCTACTCTGGTTGCAGAGATTGGCAACATCCTGGTGCAGGGCAACAACCTCTCAGAACTCTTAGAAAACTGTTCCATCACCATGGTTCAGTATCTGCAGGCTGCTTCCATTCGGATTTGGACCCTGGATCAGGATTCTGGTCTCCTGGAATTGCAAGCCACTGCCGGACAACATTTTCAGACCGAAGATTTTCCGAATCGGATTCCAGTTGGGATTTCCCTCCTTGGCTTCATTGCCCAAACCAGGCAACCCTACTTCAGTCGTAATGTTGCTCAGGAAGTCTGCCTGGTTTCCCGCTCCTGGCTAGAGCAAGAGAACATTGTCAGTTTTCTCGGCTATCCTCTCATAGTCGAGAATCATCTGGTTGGGATGATGGTGATCTTCAGTTATCACGAACTGGACCAGACCACTCAAGACTTTTTGAGCTGGATTGGCAGCAGTCTGGCGATCGCGATCGATCGGTCCTGGGCCAGACAGGCCCTGCTCAGTCGGCGTGAATCCCTACTCCTGCGGCTGGGGAACCAGATTCGCAAATCTCTGGATCTGGATACCATCTTGCAAACAATAGTCTCCGAGATTCGCAACCTGCTGCATGTCGATCGGTGTTATTTTCTCTGGTGCTGGCCCCAGGCCGAGGGCTTGATGATGGCGGTGACCCATGAGGCTCCTAATTCTGAACTGCCCAGTCTGCTGGGTGAGTTGCCCACAGCCCAGGCAATGTCTCTTTCTGAAAAAATTCTGAACCTGGAAGTGCTGTGGATTGACCGCATCGATCACGAATCGGCCCTCGACCCAGTTCTGACTCAGCACTTCCAGAGTTTAGGCATTGTGTCCCAGTTGCTAATCCCACTGGAGACCCGTTCCGGTCAGTTTGGGGCTCTGATTTGCAGCCATTGTCTTCCCAGAACCTGGCATCATAGCGAAGTTGATCTGCTGCGGGCCGTCACCGATCAACTGGCGATCGCTATGGATCAGGCTGAACTGTACGCTCAGACAAGGGCTGCTGCCCTGGCTGCCCAGACTCAAGCTCAACAACTGAGTGAAACCCTGCACAAGCTACAGGAAACCCAATCTCAACTGGTGCAACACGAGAAAATGTCTAGCCTGGGGCAGATGGTAGCCGGGGTGGCCCATGAGATCAACAACCCGGTTAATTTCATTGGCGGTAATATTGTCTACGCCCGTGACTATATCCAGGAATTGCTGGGTCTCCTGGAACTCTACCAGCAGCACTATCCCGACCCCCATCCTGACATCCAGGAGCAAACTAGAGAAATAGATTTGAATTTCCTGGTGGAAGATCTGCTTAAGGTGTTGTCTTCTATGCAAATTGGGGCCGATCGGATCCGTCAGATTGTCCTGTCTCTCCGCAATTTCTCTCGGTTGGATGAGGCGGAGATGAAACCTGTCGATATCCATGATGGATTGGACAGTACGCTGCTGATTCTGCAAAATCGCCTGAAATCTCGTGAGGACCGTCCTGGGATTGAAGTGCTCAAAGATTATGGGAACCTGCCCCTGGTGGAATGCTATGCAGGTCAGTTAAACCAGGTGTTCATGAATATTCTGGCAAATGCGATCGACGCCCTGGAAGAGTCACTGGTCAGTAGTGATCCTTCATCTCTCCTCTATAAAGGCCAGAGAAGCAGTGACTCCACCCCAGTCACGATCCCAACCATTACCATCCGAACCGAGATGCTGGATCAGCGTGTCCTGATCCGGATTGCAGATAATGGACCAGGTATGCCAGAAACCGTTCGCCAGAAGCTGTTTGATCCCTTTTTTACCACCAAAGAAGTGGGTCGAGGTACGGGTTTGGGTCTGTCCATCAGTTATCAAATTGTGGTTGAGAAGCACAAGGGAAAACTGGAATGCAAGTCCGAACCCGGTCAAGGGTCAGAGTTTTGCATCGAGATTCCGATCCCAAACTTGGTGTAAGTGCCCTTTAAACTGAAGCTGTGGCTTCTTCTAAAGCTGGTGGGATGGTAGCCGAGGGACACAGGTCATTCAGGAGACAGCGATCGCAGGCAGGATGGCGGGCATTGCAAACAGCCCGACCATGGTAGATCAGCCGGATCGACCAGTTTTCCCAATCAGGTCGGGGAATCAGCTCGATCAAATCTCGCTCAATTCGAATCGGGTCCTGGTGTTCGGTCATCCCGAGGCGATGGCTCAGGCGCTTGACATGGGTATCCACGGTTACCCCGGCATTAATCCCATAGGCATGGGCCAGTACCACATTGGCCGTCTTGCGGGCCACTCCTGGCAACTTCAGCAGGCGTTCCATCGAATCAGGCACCTGGCCCTCGAAGTCTGTCACGATCATTTGACAGGCAGCCCGAATATTCTTCGCTTTGTTCCGATAAAAACCGGTGGAGCGGATCAGGGTCTCCAATTCGGAAAGCTCTGCCCCCGCGATCGCAGGGGCATCTGGAAATCGCCCAAACAGTTCCGGCGTCACCAGATTGACCCGCTCATCCGTGCATTGGGCCGAAAGAATCGTTGCCACCAATAATTGCACAGGGGTTTCATAGTTGAGCGTGCAGGTAGCATCCGGATAGCACCGCTTCAGGCGTGCCAGAATTTCCAAAGCCCGATGCTTGCGGGCCGCTAACTTACGACTGATACTCATCGGATCCACAGATTGGCTGTATCCCGAATGATCAAAAAGATACCCAATCCCAGCAGCAACATCAGCCCCGTTTGCATCACGCCATCCTGAATCCGAGTTGGCAGCGGTTGGCCACGCAGCCCCTCAATCAAGAGGAAGGTCAATTGCCCGCCATCCAGAGCGGGTAGGGGCAGAATGTTGATAATGGCCAGGTTAATGCTGATCAGGGCTGCGAAGTGAAACAAAGCCGTGGCATCTTTGTGAGCAATGTCTGCTCCAAGGGCCACGATCGCCACAGGCCCGGCCACCTGACTAGCGGTACGTTGGAAATTACTGACCAATTGCCCAAAACCTTGGAGGGTCAGGGAAACAATTTTCTGAAATTCCTCTGCCCCCAGGGTAAACGCCCCGAAGAAATTATCCGGTCGCTTGTAGAGAGCCTTGCCCAATGGTTGCAACTGAACTCCGATCTGCCCCTTGCCCTTGTCCCCTTGTTCAGGAGTGACTGTGAGGGCAAGCTCACGATCTCCCCTCTGAACCGTGAAAGTGATTTTTTGATTGGGTTTCGACTGAATGGTTTGGGTTAGGAGAGTTGTTGCTTCTTTCGAGGCGGCCAGTTTCTGGCCGTCTACGCTCAGAATCACATCTCCGGGCCGAATGCCCCCGATCGCGGCTGGGGAACTGTCAGAAGTCAAGCGGGGCACCAAAACACCAGGTTGATAATCAAAGCCATTAAACGCGCCGACGGTCCCGAACTGCACCACCAGGAGCAGATAGGCGAAGACCAGATTGGCAATGACACCGGCACTGATCACGATCGCCCGATCCAGGAGAGGCCGGTTCCGCAAAAGATCAGGATCATCTGCAGGAATATTGCTATCCGGATCGTCGTCCGGAAACCCCACGAATCCTCCCAGAGGAAATCCCCGAATGGCGTACTCTGTCTGCGATCCCTGATATTTCCAGAGAATCGGCCCGAAACCGATCGAAAAGCGGTTGACATGAATCCCCTGTAACCGAGCCGCAGCAAAGTGCCCCAACTCATGCACCACAATTAAAAGGGCGAGAACACCGATCGCAGCCAGAACGGACATAACTCAAACACAGTAAACAGAACCTCTCTATTTTATGCTCTGCCACGGTGGAATGTTGTTTCTACCGAGATCCCCCTGGACTCTTTGTCTTTCCTCATCCCGATTTAATTTTTACAATGTATTAAGGAAATAGACATCATTTATGAAAGGTTGGAGCAAAGCCCATGGGACTGTTTGGATTTAGCAAAAAGACTGCCCTGCCGACTGCAGCAGAGGCTCTACCCGGACGATCGGAGGTCATGGTGATCACCAATCGGCATTTCGTCAATGGCCATCCGCTCCAACCGCCCTTCCCGGAAGGGATGGAAACGGCCCTGTTTGGGATGGGCTGCTTCTGGGGGGCGGAGCGGAAGTTCTGGCAACAATCGGGAGTCTACTCCACCGCAGTTGGTTATGCTGCCGGAACCACACCCAATCCATCCTATCGGGAAGTCTGCACGGGCATGACTGGTCACAACGAGGTAGTGCTGGTGATATTCGACCCCACGGTGATCACCTACAGCGAGATCCTGAAGGTGTTCTGGGAAAGCCACAATCCGACTCAGGGCATGCGCCAGGGGAATGACGTTGGTACCCAGTATCGATCGGGGATCTACACCTACTCGACAGAGCAGCAGCAACTGGCCGAAGCCTCACGGGAGATGTACCAGACATCCCTCAGTGCCGCCGGGTATGGCCCCATCACCACGGAAATTCTGGATGCCCCAGCCTTCTATTATGCGGAGGACTACCACCAGCAGTATCTGGCTAAGAATCCGGGCGGTTACTGTGGCCTGGGGGGAACGAACGTGTCCTGTCCCCTGCCCACAGGCGTTTCGGCGTAGATGAGGGGGATAGTTCTGGGCAAATCCATTCACGCCTATATGAACAAAGTCCGCCTATGTGAACTTACCTGAGAGTGGTCGGTTTTGTTCGTATAGCCGCTGCTTGGGTCGTTGAAGCAGCAAGGATTTCACCTTGATTGACTGTCTCCCCTTCCCCGAAATTCCTAGTAGTGCAACAAGCTTAAAAAGTTGGTTTCGTTTTGCAGGGGGCCAGCCCCCTGCACCCCCGTTGGAGGACACCGCGCGTCCTCCAAACCTCCTCCGCAAAAAAGGTTGAAGCTGAACAGCTCGTCGGGGTGTCTACGCACCCGGCGCGGATAGTCTAATGATTTCCGGGCTAGTACCCAAGCCTGTTATAGCGATTTTTCTTGATCGATCGGTTTTGCAAGGTATGACTCCTCAGCATTAACCTCAACCTGGCCAGCGCAAAACGACAACCTCTTCTCTCATTTGCTGTTTGGTCGCTGTAGCCAGGCGAGTCCGAAATAGGTCAATATTGACCACTTCATACCCCAGAGGTTGGGCAATTTCGGCCAGAAGCTGACCTGTGCGAATCATCACTTGCAAGTAGGAAGCCTGATCACCGACAACATACCCCAGCATGGCCCCTGGTTTCAGATAGGGGCGTAAAGAGGCAAAATGTCGCGCCATCCCTCCAAAGTAGAGCTTGACCGCTCGATGATACATGCGTTCAAACCCGCTGGTTTTACCTAACTCGATTCTGCGGTTTTCAATTTCCTGGGCAATGCGTTGAATCTCTGCGTGTCCTGCAACCCACTGATCATCATCATCACCTTTGTATACGCCCCTGGTGTTAGAGCGGAGCAAGCCCTTTTTCAGGTGGCGAAGCTCTTCCTTGGTTTGGGCAAACCCCAGCAACACAGTCTCAAGACGGGTGGTCCGAGTGTAATCCTTTTCATTCGGGTACGGTGGTGACGTGAAAACCCCGTCGAGGGAACAGGGGCTTAACAACTGGCCCACTTCCCGCGAGTCTGCATGGTGGATGGTGGCGATCGCATCTACCCTGGGAGCCTGACTGATATCTTCAGCCATTGCCTCAACCTCTTGTAGCCAGCTTTCCAGCACAGGGGGATCTTTCTCTGGCTTCTGGCGCACCCCAACCTCTGGGGCGAAGTGAAGGTTACTACAGTACTTCACGATCGCAGTGGCAAAAGCAAGCCGCTCATGCCTCCAGTAAGGATTATTTGGGCCAACTTTAATGGTCTCTAGCAGGATCAGGGCTTTGTGGAGGGGGATTGGGTAGATAGAGTTGCCTAACAGTAATTTATACGCAGCTTCCGGAAGTGTTTTCAGGGCTTCTAGCTGATAAAAATCCCTTTGACTCTCAACCTGATTCGCAACGTTTCTGGCATGGTTGATCAGGTTTTCGGGGTCAACATCCCAATCGACCTTGACAGAACTGGCAAAGTGGGCCATTGGATTGGCCTCAATGCCTGTCCCATCAATGTTATTGAGTTTGGCCTCAATCACGGTTGTCCCCGTTCCACAGAAAGGGTCAAGGAGCGTCTGCCCAGACTGAAGATTGAATTTTTGAATGTAGCTACGCACCAGGTGCGGCGGGAAAGACAGGACGAATCGATACCAATTATGAAAGGGTTGATCTTCCTCAGTCACCTTATTGGCAGTACTATTCCTGACCCGATCTGCATCTGCGGGGGTAGATGCCAAAGATTCAATGAACGTCATGGGAAAGTTTTAGGACTGTGGGTTGATGGTATTCAAAAATAGGCAACTTTGTAATGTGTTTGTACCACTTGCTCTGATGGAGGGTCCTGTCATGACCCTATGTAGAGGATGACTACCAGTAGTATATGGCCAAGAATCTCAATAGTACTTGTGGGAAGGCAGGCGAAGCGATCGATCGCTTCGATTAAGGAAGGAGGATTAAATAACACCGCCAAACTTCTGCTAGTTATTAAATCCAGGATCCTTAGTCTTCTCCGTCCATACTCAGCTTCCTCAGCTTAATCCTGTTCAAATGATTGACTATTGAACTTGAGTGTCCGGCAATTCTCCATAACAGTACGTGCTACGTCATCCGGTACTCCCTCAGGAATTTCAGCTTCAATCTCCAGAGTAATTTTGACCGTTGCGCCATTCAAAGCGGCTAGATGTTGAATGACCTCGTTCGCGATCGCCGGAGCATCTCGGTTAATCCGCATCGCATCAATATCCACATTTCCATAAAATCTACGGAGGATAGGTACTTGAGTTCCTCCTGCCCCGTCTTGCTCGCCATCCTTTGTAGCATTGTCACCAGAACCATGCGACAAGTCGCCGCTGGTGCGAACAGATGGTGTACTGCCGCCAGTTGTCCCTCCGACGGGAACGGTTGTAGTACTGCCCGTGGTAATTGTGATTGCCTGAGCTGCTTCAGTATCAAATTGCTGCTGAGCAACATCTGGCTTAACCAGAAGGCTTTGAGGGCTAATGCTGGGACTGATGCCCGTTGCAGCACGCAGACCCAGGTACTTTCCTTTTACGTCATCAAAGCCTTCTGCATAGGCGAAGTTATCGGCCCACACCGTTGARGTRACTCCATCTCGAACGGCTTCCAGAAGAACRGATTGATTCTTCAAKCGAGGGAGATAGAGGTACTGGGTGAGATATTCCCAGAGCCGTTTTAGATYGATGTGATTCGTGTCTCGCCAGAGAAACTTATCCAGTGCTTCGAGTCGCAGGTTGGTAGCTGCATAAGTGGCAAGCAGATCGCCTTCATAGACTGCTTTGCGACTGGCACGAATGATAGGKGAATCCTGCCCTTGCAGTCGGGTTTCCTTCCACTCAATACCGCCCTGAGCATCGGGTTGAGTGGGTATCAGCAGCCACTGATACGTATCACAGAGGATATTATCAACGTCTTTGTTRCTGCCATCCCGTTTGGTTTCAGCCTGACTYCGTTGAAAATTATCGAGGTTAAGCGTTTTCTTCTTATCGTCAGCCAGAACAGATTCCCACGCYARGTATTGGGCRACATTTCGTTCTAAGTTTTCAATTTTGGCTTTATCTGCGGTCAGGAAAAGCAGGGTATTCTTGTGGTATCGCGGCCCACTACCTTTGTGGTTGAGAGCATCATCAATCCACCTGCGAGCTGGGCTGTCATCACTCAGACGAGTGTGGGGGTGTTGTGGATCAAGCACCACCAGCCGTACTCCCAAGGATGGGTCATCTGGGATATCAGCGGTGGATTCAGGAGCAACGTGGACAGCACTAAATTCTCCCCGATCGCTGGGCTTTTTGTTGAAGGCTTCTAAGCGATCCGTGATTTCCTTCCAGACTTGGTAGCGATCGCTCAAAAACTGATCGGCGCGTTCTTGAGCGGTGCGGTTGACATTGGGCTGAGTRGAAACCCAGTAGCGATTGCCGTCGATATACAGATAGGTYGCCTGATCCGTGAGCCGTCGCAGGGCATCACCAAAGGTGGCAACACTTTCCCCTGGTTGAACACAGCCCAGCTTCACTCTGCGATCTTCTAACCCGCGATTGGCAGCTCGTAAGGTGGGAGCAGACCCCATGTAGACGGTGCGGGTGACTCGACGGCAGGCCGAGTAACGACCCAGGTTAGGATTATTGCGATCGAGGGAGAGGGGGAGGGAATTGGCTCCATCCACATCCTTATCGATCACGGGAATCCAGTTGTCCTCCAGATAACGAGTGAGTTCAGACTGCACTTGCGGATCATCCATTGGAACATGGGCTGGCATGATCATGAGGCTCTGGTCATTTCGCTCCCAAAGGGAATGGATGACTTTTGCCATGAGACGCAGCACACCACGAGTTCGCTGGAATTTGTCGAGGGTAGACCAGTCAGAATAAAGGCGATCGAACAATTCGGGATGGATGGGGTAGGCATCTCGCATTCGCCGCTCGTAGTCAGCTTCCTTACATTCGCCAGGGAACTCCTGYCCCTGAGTGCGATACATATCTGAGAAGGCTTTCACCACAGCGTCCCGTTGCACAAATAGGCTGGGGTCAGCGGTCGTTTGGAACAAGCGCCGYCGCACAATTTCAAAACTYTCTTCCGCACTTGCGGGTCGCCAGGGAGACTCCACGCGACCGATCGCATTTTTGAGTCTGTCTAGGGCTTCCTTGCCGCGATCGCCCCCAATCTCAATATCGGATGACGGAATACTAACCACCAAGAGGGTTTCTTTGGCATTAATATATTTCATGCACCAACACTGCCCTCACCCCCGGCCCCTCTCCCAGAACGGGAGAGGGGAGAAATTAAGCGTTAATGCCCCTTCTCCCCATTGTGGGAGAAGGGGGTGGGGGATGAGGGGAAAGGGATTGGTGTGCCAAGTATATTGTTGCCATATTTATTGAACAGATCTTTCAGGGCATCCCCCGGATTAGTCGCGCTTTCGTCGGCTGCGCGCATCATCTCGTAGCCTTCTTTGCCACCGAGTTGCCAGCCAATTTCACCCCAAAGTGTTCGCACTTGAGTGCCGTCTGACTTTTGATGAATCTGTCCGGGGGAAATTTTGTTACCGACCAAAACGACGGTGTTGACGTTCTGGGGCGGTTCATTCACATCCAGTCCAGACATGGGCTGGCCTTCGGTGGGAGCCACCGCCGCACGCCGAGTTTCCCGCCGAGCCTGGTCTTCAAAACGMACCCGCAGCAGTTCTTGTTTCTGTTTTTCGACTTGATCGGCTTCTGGTGCAGAAATGGCAGTRAGGAGACGTGCCATGCTATCGAGGGCACGATAAGCATCATCCGTTGAGAAGGTGGAGGTGTGTGCCCAGTCGTTTCGGGTATCTCGCAACTCACTGACGATACTTCGTTCAGTACGCCCTAACGTATTACGGAAGACGTTATTCCACTGCTCCCACATCACCATGAGCAGGGCAGAAACATCTTCTTTGAGGACATCTTGGACTTCACGACGAGCCACGTAGTGATCGGGCAGGCTAGAAGAAGCAGGAATCAACCACCGATCGCCATGTATGGCCTTCATCTCCCGCTCAATATAGGGGTAAAGCCCATCGCGGAGTAGATTCAAGGCTCTGCCGACTCGTTCGTGGTTGCTAATTGCCATAAGACATAGATCCTTTCAGTTAATCAGGACGACGAATAAAGCCCATTTGTGAAAAATGGTGGTCAAACGTAAATGCTTCGGTGATACCCTGATCCTTCATCACAACGTAAGAAGTGCAGTCGGTAAATGACCATTGTTTGTCAGTATTAAACTGTTCAAAGATCTGCCAGGTTTGGCTAGAAATTTCGGGTGTTATCCAAATCAAGTTAACAACTGATGTTTGTAGGAGAATGTCAAATTTGCGCTTAAAAGATAATGTTGCTGCATACCCAGCATTACTGAGTAGCAACGTGTAAGTTTCATCCAGGATATAGTTGGTGACGACTAATGTAACCTTGCGGGCAAATGTTTAATTGAGGGCGATTGCTTGCTCATGATAAGTATCCCGTCGATCGTGGATGGCAACCCACGCGCTAGTATCTACAAAAAGTTTAGGTAAGGACATGCTATTTGGGTTGTTGATAGAGATAGCGATCATGATTGATGGATGGGTTCTCTAGCTTGCCTTCAACAGCATCATCCCCTAATGAAAGAAACACATCCCAGCCATCTAACTGCTTTTCCGGTTCTGCCTCTTGTGCAGAACTAGTTGCTGCTGCCACAGTTTGCATTAGGGCATTGAGTCGGTTGATAAGTTCCTGTTGTTCTTCCTTCGATAAGGATTGAACAATTTGCACAATTGAATCCACTAATTTGGTGCTCATAGGGTGTCATCCTTAACATAGATATGGGTCGATGAGTTCTCAGCCTTTCAATTTTCAAACTAATTCAGTTGAAAGGCGAATTTTAAAGACATGGAATGGGTTCTCCATCGTCGAGGCTATAGAGGTCGGGTTCGTCGTTGAGAAAGTCGAAACTACCGCATTGCAGTGCCAGGGTGATAATGTCTGGGGTAGATGGATAAGCAAAATCAAAGAAGAGTTTTTCTTCTAGGATGGCTTGTTCTTCAGGAGAAAGAGAACGGATGACTTGAATAATGGAATCAATTAACTGGGTGTTCATTGCTTGGTTACGGAGGTGAGTTGCATGTAGAAGAACTTTGGCTTACAGGGTTGACCGAATTTTTTGACGAAAGGATCTTAAGGCAGGGCTTCGACCGATCGCTCGACTTTGCTCTAATACTTCTGACACCCACTCTAAAATCGGTAGCTTTGGAAACATTGGGCTGGTCGTAGAAGTCTGATATTGCCCTGCTTCCAGGATGTAAATTTTTAGCTCAGTATCTCCATAGACCCAGAGTTCGGGCACACCCAGGCGGATATAAGCATCAATCTGGGTTTTGGAGGTGACATCAACCTCAATGGCAAGATCCGGTGGTGGATCAACCGATAAATCCAGCCGATCCTTGCCAATCATAGTCTCGTGGTTTTGGATATAGAAGCATTCATCGGGTTCAATCCCGTAGTTCATTTCTTGCCGTTTGAAGGTGGTCGAGCCAAAACATTCGCAGTCAATTTCCAATTCGTCTAGTAGGATTTTGACGATATCGCCAAGGATCGATTTTTGTCGCTCGTGTTTGGGTAATGGCATCCTGATTTCTAAAATTCCATCGCTGTAGGCAATGCGGCTGGCGCGGTCTTCGCCTAGTTCATCGAGAATGGCTTCAAATTCTGACCAATCCAGGTCGTGAATCAGGAGGCGTTGACCGGGGGGAACATCCAGTTGTTGGAGTTGTAAAGTGACCATAGTCTGGGTGGATAAGGGTGGGCAATCTTTGTGTGCTTTGTGTCTTCGTGGTGAATAGGAACCACAAAGGCACGGAGGAGTTATAGAAAACTGGTTTGGATGGGTTCGTGGGTTTTCACGTTTGAGGCTAGCCGACTGATTTCGGGCCAGGAGATGACGAGGCTGTTGTAGGCCAGGGCTTCTTGAGTCCAGCCTTTTCGATCGCACAGGCTATACAGCCGATAGGCCAGGTCACGGGCGATTTCGCCTCTGCTTCCTAGTTTGGCTAGCAGTTCTGCGGCACCCATTTCACCCTTTTGATCAAGTTGATGGATGAGATACTGAGCAACTAGCCAGTCGTTGCCCCCCTCACCCCCAGCCCCTCTCCCACGCGGGGAGAGGGGAGAAGATAATTCTTGCTCCTCCCTCGCCCCTAGGGAGAGGGAGGCTGGGAGGGTGAGGGCTGACCGTTTAAGCAAGCGCACCTTGCCACCCTTGGCTTCTAGGAGCCAATTACCTTCCTTTGCTTTTCCTGCTTGTAGGAAGTTTTCATCGAATTCTTGCCAAGATGCAGATCTTCTTGCTCTATCAGCCAGTTCGTCTAACTGATATGCCGCGTGTCCAGAGACAAAAACACAAGTTGCTGTAAGACTTTTCAGCTTTTCCCAGAAGTTTGACAATATTTTCTTGCCCTCTAGATCGGCTAAAGTCCAACGTCCACTAGCACTCTGCTGCCTTTTTACCTGATGGTATTCACGATCGTCTGCCTTGCTGACCCAAAACTCAACCCCTTCCCCTTCTGCTCCCGGTGGTTCTAATCGAATAGAATCGGCTTTCTCATCTATGACCTTTATCATGCAAGCAACTGTCCAGAGTCCCTCATATCGATTGCCAAACTTATCAGTTGCTCCACCAGGTAAGGGCATGTAACCTTCGTTCCTTTAGCTGATTTCAAAGAACATGAAAGTAGGTTTTGTATTTTGCCATCTAGAACGGTGACATTTATACTGCACCATAGAATTATGATAGCGATTTCAAAATAAATTCGCGAACGGATGAACTATCGGGAGTCCAAAATTATAAAAATGCCTTTGTCCTTTTTGGGAATCGCCTTCCAATTTTCACCTTTCAAGCTTTGAACTCGGAATTCTGACCTTTTCACTTGAAACTCTGACCTTTTTACTTGAAACTTCGACCTTTAAGCTTGAACTTTCGACCTTTGACCTTTGACCTTTGACCTTTTTGCCCCAAAAACGAAGCTCAGAACCCGGAATGTCGAGCTTTTTGCTCCAACGTTCAAGCCCTGAGCCTCAATCATTAACCTCAGAAGTCAAATTGTCAGGCTTTTTACTACACTGTTACTCCTTCTGACCTCACAGTTGCCTCCTGGTTCTTCGCCTTTCGGGATTTCCGGGCAAACCGTTGCCCCATCTCACCTACTACCGCATCCATCCCGCCCCCATTGCCACTCGCCTTCGCGTAGTTATACACCTGCAACGCCGCCGCATAGGCTTCACTGCCCACCGCCAGACAGGTATCATCCACTAGCTCCTGCAATTGTGTTAGAGAAAGCAATAGGGGATACAATGCCTCAAACAACTGCACATCCTTGCGTAACTCTTCCAGATTGAACGATCGGGGCAAAAAGTCCGGGTTCTGGGTTGCCACCTCGAGCGCCTTACTGACAAACGCCCGACTCTTATCCCCCATTTTGGGTAAGGTCTTCCGCTCCTCTGGACTCAGATCAATCAGAAAAGGCAACTTGGCCTTAATCGTTGCAACGGCATCCATCACAGCTTCCCGGTCCCCCTGAGTCAGGGCAGCGCTAATCGAAGTCATCGTCATGGTTCAAAGCCTCCTAAAATTAAATCTCTTCGAGGATGCCCAAACCAGAACCTGCGATTGCCTCAGTATTTCACGGAATTTTCCACCTCAGTACCTACCGAATTCCGAACTCATACCCTGCAGACCCACCCCGGCGCTACGCGCCACCCCTCCCCAGAGGGGATCGGGGTTGGTTCCCAATCGGGGACTTGATTCTGTTCCCAAGCGGAGATTTGGTTCTTCCACTGCCCAACGGCAACAGTAAGAGTCGCAGCGAAAATCCTCTCCTGGGAAGGGGGGGTGCTGGGGCACCCAGGCAGAGCCTGGGCGCGAGGGAGAACGATCGCACGTTCTCCTGGTTGCCAGTGCTGCGATTGGTTAAATCCTTCTCCAGAATCCGTAGCAGGGCCTGTAGGTCGGAAAGGAGTTTGGGGCGGTCAATCATAGGACACCCGCACAATGAACTGCAATTAAAGCTCCCGACAAAATTGTTCTGGATAGCCTGCCTGAGATGGCGGGGCCCATGAATTCCAAGTAGCAAACAGACTGAAGTCCTCAGAGTCAATGGAGAATCTCCGAATTCGCTGGGAAATTGGTGAGGAGGTCTCTCATCTCCAAAGGTTTCCAGCCCTTGATTTCTGTAACAGCAATCTTGATATCAGTAGCCTCGCCATAGATATCGTGTGAGTTCCTGACCTACCCGACGTTCTACCGCTGGATCGGCAGGCAAATTCCACCGGAGGGACTGATAAAGTAAATGGCGGTGCAGGTCAAAAGTGGCTTCGATCAGTTCACCATAGGTTCTGGCAGCATCCAGTGCCCAATAGTAGTAAGTGAAAATGACAGAGAGGATGCCGATCGGAGCCGCCCACCAGGCCCCTAGAGCAGTCCAGACGATAAAGAGTAAGCTCCAGAGCCAGACACGGGCGGCGGTGTTAAGGTCAGCACGGGCGTCTTGCAGGTCTTTTTTGACGGCATCGGGAAGTAGGAGCCAGAGGCGTGACCAACAGACGATCGCATCCAGACCATATTTTTCCAGGGGACGCTGTTCAGCTGCACGAAGGATGTTTCCCAAGCGGGTGGGCATGAGGTGGTTGGGCAGGGGAATATGCAGTTGTTGCCAGTCGAGTTGAACTAGTTCATCCCGGCTTTCGGCGGTGAGTTGATTAGGGTTGAGATTGGTCAGAGTTTGCCAGCGATCGCTAATGCGCTGACTGCGTCTAGCTTCTTTGGCGATAAACCAGCGACGTAGAGGGCGAAACCAGGGATGCCAATAACCTTCTAAAAAGCGCAGAACGGGCAGATCAAACCGTTGCACTACAAAGGCAGAAGCAGCAATCAGGCAAAAGGCAGCGACGAGGAGAGCGACCTGCAAAGGCTCGGGTTGGTGATTGAACCAGGTGCTTATGGTTGTCCAACCGAAGCGCTGTAGACCTGCGGCGGCTCCACCAGCCCAGAAGACAAGGGCTGGAGTAAGCAGAGTAGCAACCCATTGTTCGGCGAGTTTACCACCAAAGCTTTCAAGGAATTTTGCGGACATGAGGTATCTTAGCTACGCTGGGTCCAAAGGCAGATTGTGAGTGGGGCAGAGGGGTGGCTCGATCCCGATTCTGGGACAATACCAGGTATAGTCGCCCTCGGGGCAAACAAATTTGGCAGTGCCTATAGGCGAACGCTGGCCGGGTAGGGGATTCCAGGTTCTTAGATGCGCCGGTTGTTGCTGGTCTTGAAGAAAGTCAGCCACCCACTCACGGGTGGCATCCTGCTCTGCCAGGAGTTCCAGGATCTGATTGTCAACAAGTTGTCGAGTGTTTGCTTGTGCCAGTAGTCCAGCAAGTTGAGGATCGATCGCCCCTGCTGCTTCGTCCCCAATCAGCTCACTGAGCAAAGGACGGATCGTGCGGGCGGCTTCCAGAATATCGTTAGAGTCGTAGTAAGAGTCGTACATGATTACCCTCCAGGTATGAATCGGGAGTTATACCCCTGTATAGCTGAATGCAGCCCAATGAAACGGATGGGCAAAATCTCGTTCATTGGGTCGCTTCAAAATCAACGATCGAAATAGATCCTGAGCGATCGCTGCAGGGGCTTTCACCCCCGCAGTTGCCGGCAAAAAGGTTTTGAAATAGTCAGCTTTCTCGCGGTTAGTCGTGTCCCTCACCCATTGTTGAGCCTGATGCAGTGCCTGGTCAATTTCTAGCCCCTCGATACGCCAAAAGTCATAAAAGCGGGTGAGCAGCAGCATCGTGCTGAGGTCGGAGACTGACCAGAGGGAGGCGATGACGGCGGCGACTCCAGCTTGGAGCAGTCCAGTCGGGAGGCTAATGGTTTCGTCGGCGTTTTCGGTGCCAATCAGGCCGGTTTCGCAGGCGGAGAGGATGGTGAGACGGATGCCACCGGTTTCAGCCAAATTTAAGGCGAAGATGTCTTTGAGGGTGAGGAGACCATCAGTCATCACCAGTCCGCTGTTGAGGGGTTCATTGAGGTTAGCGGTGCCGTGGCAGGAAAAGTGAACGATCGCAGCCTTCGGGAGCTGTAATTGCACAGCCTCAACAGTGGCTTCTGTTTGTCTCAAAACGGTATGTTGAGGGAAACTGGCGATCGCGGCGTTGACTTCTCGTTCGGAGTTAGGGAGATCCTGGGTGGGGTTGTCGATCGCCAAGATCGAATTAGGCTGGATGCGATTCTCCAGAAGAGAGGCTTCGCCAACGGCAATGGTCTGAGCAGCAGTAAGGGATTTGGCGTTGGGGGCGTAGGTGATGTGGATGTCGTCAAAGGCGTAGCGGCGACCTGTGGGTTTACTCTCGTCTTCGGTCCAGGTAGCGTGGAGGGGAAGGAGGCTGAGGTAGCCAGTGGGGATGAGGGTGATGCGCTCAAATCCGAGGTCTTGGAGTTTTTGAACCAGTGGCCCCATCAGAGCATCCCAGAGTTGGCGGGTGGTGGTGTCGATCGCGTCGTACCAGGCTTGGCGATCGGTTTGTGATTGGTTGTAAGCTGCAAACCAGGTTTGATTGAGCAGATCAATCAGTTGGGTTTCCGTTAAATCATCCAGCCACAGCACTTCGATCACATCGACAGTGACGATCAGAACCATGCTGCCGTTGGGTGTGGTGACCAGGTAAACCAAAGGATTGTCCTGGCGTAGGGCGATCGCAATATCTTTCCATTGGGTTGGTGTCAAGAAGTCTTCGTAACTGGGGACTTGGCGAATTTGGGCGATCGTTTGGTCTAGCTTTTGTCGAAGTTTTGTCATGGTCTGGGTCAGATCTTCTGGCACCCGATCTCGATCGGTGGAAACCATGCGATCCCGATCGCGGTTTTCCAGGTTGCGGAGTTGCTGTGTGATGTCCTGGTATTCGGTGTAGAGTTCGGGGCAGGTTTGCTGGAGTTGGGTGAGGTTGGCTCGGTCTCGGTTGAGACTTTCGCTGAGTCCACGGGCGCGACCTTGTTCTAGCACTTCGATAGCAGTTTGGAGTTTACCGATGCGGGCCAGGGTATAGGCAGTAAGGCGGGGGAGATCGGCAGTATTGGCAAGTTCGGCGGCTTTACTATCGAGCAGGAGGCAGGACTGATAGAGAACTTCCGCCGCGCTGAGGGCACTTGTGAAAGCGTTTTCAGCCTCTGACCAGGCTTGTTGTTCAAAGTAAAGGTTGCCAAGATTGCGGGCAGTTTGCCGACACTCGGTTGGGAATGCCTCGCGGGTTCTAATTTCCAGAGCCCGTTGATAGGATGTGATCGCGTCTTCGAGATTCTGGGCCCGGTCCCCCTGGATGCGCTTCCAGTAGGCAAATGCCAAATTATTTTGCGTCTCTGCCCATTGTTGTGGGAAGGCGTCGCGGGTTCTGACTTGGAGCGCTTGTTGATAGGCCATGATCGCCTGTTCCAGGTTGTCGGCCTGTTCCCCGCGGATGCGGTTACTGTAGGCACTCGCCAAGTTATTTTGCGTCCCTGCCCATTGTTCTGGGAAAGCGACGCGAGTATAGACTTGGAGCGCTTGTTGATAGGCCGTGATCGCCTGTTCCAGGTTGTCGGCGCGTTCCCTGCGGATGCGGTTACTGTAGGCATTCGCCAAGTTATTTTGCGTCATTGCCCAATCTTCTGGAAAGGCGGCACGGGTTCTGACTTGGAGCACTTGCTTATAGGCCGTGATCGCGTCTTCGAGATTCTGGGCCCGGTCCCCCCGGATGCGCTTCCAGTAGGCAGTTGCCAAGTTATTTTGCGTCTCCGCCCATTGTTGTGGGAAGGCGTCGCGGGTTCTGACTTGGAGCACTTGTTCATAGGCCGTGATCGCCTGTTCCAGATTATCGGCCCGGTCCCCTCGAATGCGGTTCTTGTAGGCAGTTGCCAAGTTATTTTGCGTCTCCGCCCATTGTTGTGGGAAGGCGTCGCGGGTTCTGACTTGGAGCGCTTGTTCATAGGTAACGATCGCCTGTTCCAGGTTGTTGGCCCGGTCCCCGCAGATGCGGTACAAGTAGGCATTCGCCAAGTTGTTTTGCGTCCCTGCCCAATCTTCTGGAAAGGCATCGCAGGTATAGACTTGGAGCGCTTGTTGATAGGCCATGATCGCCTGTTCTAGGTTGTCGGCCCGTTCCCCGCGGATGCGGTTAGTGTAGGCAGTTGCCAAGTTATTTTGCGTCCCTGCCCAATCTTCTGGAAAGGCATCGCAGGTATAGACTTGAAGCGCTTGTTCATAGGCCACGATGCCCATCTCCAGGTTCAGTATCCGGCTGCCGAGGGGAAACTGCTGAATCAAATTACCAAACTCATTAAACACAGCCGCAATTATCGATGGATTATTCCGTTGAATTAAGCCTGCAAACACGGTCGGCAAGGCAGACAACAATGCCTCATCCAACCGCCCTACATTAACCCGAAAGCATTCATAAACCTGCCCCCGATCCCTCCCCGTCTGCCCAATCAACTGCACAATTTTCATCAAAAATGCCGCCCCATCCCTCGACGATGTACTCGATGAGCTGTTCTCCCCCAATCCCAACGCCTGCGCTAACCCTGCCGCAACCTGCCGCAGCCACCCCGCATTCCCATTCCCCTGGCTCTCCAGCCGATCGGCATATTGCCCCATCACCGCCAGCAACCCTGCATCCAGTAAATCAGGATAACGCTGTAAAACTGGCATCTCTTGCCCCCGAACACAGCACAAAATCTGCTCAACTAAAGTCATATAACGTTGCTGACGCAAATCATCCATCGCGTGCTGTACTCTACAAGCAACCTCTATAACCTACTCCCTCTCTCCGTAGAATTTCGGACAGGATCAGGATTGAGGATGGTTGGTCCCATCAGGCATCGCTAATCGGTCAGAGGTGATGC
>NZ_MQTZ01000030.1 GCF_001939115.1 Leptolyngbya sp. 'hensonii'
ATGTTCATGGCACTCAAAGACCTCGGCGATTGCCGGGGCGGTCCATCCTTGCGCATTCAGCCGCAGCATATGGGCACGGTCTCGGGTTCGTTGCGGCACGGTCGTGGCTAATCTCAGTTCAGCCAGGGTGCGGTCTTCCTCGTCACTCAGTTTGATTCGTAAGGGGGCAGGCACTAGAGACAACCAGTAGAGGGCCAAATCTATCTTATACTTTATCCCTCCGACCTACTTAGTAGAGTCCGTCAAGAACCATGAACAACAATCGGGGTCGTGTGTTTGGGTCCGATATTCTGATCGTGGATGATACGCCAGATAACTTGCGCGTTCTGTCTGACATTTTGACTCAGGCAGGATATCAGGTGCGTAAAGCTATGAATGGCACAATGGCCTTGAAGGCCATCCAGTCCCTCCAACCTGATTTGATTCTGCTAGACATCATGATGCCGGATATGAATGGTTATGAGGTGTGCCAGAAACTGAAAGCAGATCCCCACAGTGACTCTGTTCCAGTTATTTTCCTCAGTGCACTGGATGATGTTCTGGATAAGGTGAGGGCGTTTGAGGTCGGTGGCGTGGACTATATTACCAAGCCCTTTTATGTTGAGGAAGTTCTGGTTCGTGTTCAAAATCAATTGCAGTTAAAAGCGGCGGAACAGGAAATTCGCTTGCTAAATACCCATCTGGAAGAAAAGGTTAGAGAACGGACGCAAGAACTGGAGCTAGCCAACGCCCGATTGTTGACGATGGCATTACGGGACGATCTGACGGGACTGGCCAATCGGGTCCTGTTTATGCAGAGTCTGGAACAGTCTCTGAGTCAGGCGAAAACCGATCCAGACTATCGCTTTGCCGTGCTGTTTCTGGATTGCGATCGGTTCAAAACGATCAACGACTCCCTCGGGCACATGGTGGGGGATGAACTGCTGGTTGCTGCCGCTCGCCGTTTGGAGGCCCTGCTGGATTCATCGGCTACCCTGGCTCGATTGAATGGAGACGAATTTGCCATCTTATTGCAGCGAGTGACCAATGCTGCCCAGGCAACTCATCTGGCTGAGCAGATCCTGGCCTTATTTGCCAGTCCTTTCCAACTCAGCCGACATGAGGTTTTCGTGAGTTTCAGTATTGGGATTGCGACGGGTCACTCCAACTATGAAGAACCAGAGCATGTCATGCGAGATGCTGATATTGCCATGTATCGGGCTAAGGCTGCAGGCAAAGCTCAATATCAGGTTTTTGACACCGCCATGCATGCTGAAACCTTTCAGGCGGTTCAAATTGAAATGGATCTGCGTCGAGCAGTGGAGCAACAGGAGTTTATTCTGCATTACCAGCCGATCGTAGCAGTCAATACGGGGAGAATCGTGGGCTTCGAAGCCCTGGCTCGCTGGCAGCATCCTCAGTGGGGGCTGATTACGCCCAATCAGTTCATTCCCATAGCCGAGGAAACGGGAATCATTGCAGCAATCGGTCATCAGATTATTCGAGAAGCCTGTCATCAACTCCGTCACTGGCAGGACGAGGGTCTGTTGACTTGTCCATTGGTGATGAGTGTCAACCTGTCGGCCCGGCAGTTAATCCGCCATACCCTGATTGAACAGGTGGATGAGATTCTAGCCGAAACGGGGATTAACCCGATGTGCCTCAAAATGGAATTAACTGAAAGTGCCATTATGGAAAACCCCCAACTGGCAGCGGGACTCTTTCAGGAGTTGCAAGAACGGGGTATTCAACTCAGTATCGATGACTTTGGCACAGGCTATTCTTCCCTCAGCTACCTGTACAACCTGCCCATGGATACCCTCAAGATCGATCGCTCGTTTATCAGCAATGTGGATGTAGATGGTGAAAAACTGGAACTGGTGCGGACGATCGTCAACCTGGCCTGGAATTTGGGGATGGATGTGGTGGCTGAAGGAGTCGAAACTGCCATGCAACTGGCTCAGTTAAAAAGCCTCCGCTGTGATTATGCCCAGGGATATCTGTTCTCTCGTCCTCTCCCAGTGGCGGATGCGAGAGAATTACTTAAGAGGCCAAACACCTGGCTAGCTTCACCAAAATCTGCATCAACGGACTAGAAGCGCGATGAATCATAATCCTGCCGATGGATTGGAAGCTGACATTCTGGTTGTTGACGACATGCCAGACAATATTCGCTTCCTATCAACCCTGCTGGGAGAGCAGGGATACGGGGTTCGTAAAGCATTGAATGGACAGATGGCCTTAACTGCCGTCAAGGCAGCCCTGCCTGACCTGATTCTGCTCGACATCACCATGCCTGGAATGAATGGCTATGAAGTGTGTCAGCAGTTGAAGGCAGATCCGGAAACTGAAGGGATTCCGGTCATCTTCCTAAGCGCTCTGGATGATGTTCTGGATAAAGTCAGGGCGTTTCGACTGGGTGCGGTGGACTATATTACGAAGCCGTTTCAATTTGAAGAGGTTCTGGCCCGACTCAATACCCAGTTAGCCCTGAAGAAATTGCAGACTCAACTGAAACAGCAAAATAAAAAACTGACTCAGGCTTTGCAGGAGTTGAAGCAGGCCCAGACTGAGCTGATCCAGCGGGAGAAAATGGTCGGATTGGGTAACCTGGTGGCTGGGGTCACCCACGAGATCAATAATCCGATCAATTTTATTTCCGGTAATCTGCAACCTGCGCGGGACTACATGCACGCTTTGCTGGATCTGGTTCAGCGTTATCAACAGGAATGCCCGCACCCTTCGGCTTTTCTCCAGGAGGCGATCGAACAGGTTGATCTGCCCTATCTGGCGGCTGATCTCCCCAAGCTGATGGATTCGATGCAAGCGGGGGCCGATCGCATTCGGTCCATTGTGCTAGCGCTACGGATTTTCTCTCGTCTGGGAGAAGCAGAATTAAAATCTGTTAACCTGCACGAAGGACTGGAAAGTACCCTGCTGCTCCTGCAACACCGCCTGAAGGGAGATCAGACTCGTCCAGACATTAAAGTCATTCGGAATTACGGCAATCTCCCCATGGTCACTTGCTATGCCAGTCAGCTCAATCAGGTATTTCTCAACCTGCTCACGAATGCGATCGATGCGATCGATGTGATGATGGCCAATGGGAAGGTAGATGCAGGGAATCAGGCTTTTGTGGAACCAGCGATCCCTGAAATTTCCTCCCGAGCTGGGGACCATCCCATGCCTCCCTACACGATCGTCATCCAGACCCAACTGATGCCCGATGCCAAGGTACAAATCGGGATTCGAGACAACGGGGTGGGCATTCCAGAAGCAATGCAGGCACACCTCTTTGATCCCTTCTTTACCACCAAACCTGTTGGCCAGGGATTGGGTTTGGGGTTAGCTACCAGCTATCAGATCATAGAACGGCATGGTGGGAGGTTAATCTGCCAGTCCCAACCCGATCGGGGCACAGAATTTATGATTGAGATTCCGCTGAGTCAGAACGGGTCAGATTTCCAGGAAAATCAGCTGGCGGGGTAAGCCGGGGCATGGGGAGGGAGCAGTCAGGCATCAGGGACAAGCACAAGTTAAATTTCCAGGTGGAGTCTATGGTAGCTGTGGGAAAGTGTGACTACAATGACGGAAGGAGTGTCCTGCAGCGTTTGTGCAAACCCATAAAGCTCAGAAAATTGATCTCAACACAGATTATCCCTGCCCCTGTCGGCGGCGGGGCCGCCTTGTGCCGATCTCGCTGACAGAAGCCTTTGGCTGTAATCGCTGCCAGCAGATTTTCGTGGTCCAGGACAGCGGCTATGTGATTGAGCAGTTATCTACCACTTATCCTTATAAACGATCGTGGCGCTGGAGCGGTCACCAGTGGAACTTTGCCCACTCTGGTTTCCGAGAGAACTACTTGCCGTTGGCTCTGGGCATGATCGGAGTCCTGCTGGTGATTTGTTTGCCTCTGGCGCTCCGTGCCCCTAATCATCCCAGTAGCACTATTCCCTGGCTTGTACTGTTTATCCTGCTGGCAATGTTGCCAGCACTCATGTTGTGGTTAGCTTACAGGCGTTGAGTGGACAGTAACTTACCGGACTTTACGACTATTGTTCGACGGGTCTTTCAGGCCTCCCTGGAGTTGGCTGCAATTAAAGGGGCGGATCGAAGCCGCGCTTTGCAGGCCATGGCTCAGGCCCTCAAGCGTTACCAGAACGATATTCTGGAAGCGAACACCCTGGATCTGGAAGCCAGTCGAGAGATGGCCATCCCTGAACTGGTTCTGGATTGGTTGAAGTTGACACCAGAGCGAATTCAGACCACGCTACAAATTCTGCAGCGCCTCTCAGAACTTCCCGATCCCCTGGGTCGCATGCTCAATGCAACCTACCAACTGGCCCATTCCCACGCCTATTGTCAACCCATGCCCCTGGGTGTGATTGCCTTGGTCTATGAAGCCTTTCCTGATCTGGCAGTGATCGCAGCGGGGCTCTGCTTAAAAACCGGAAATTGCTTGATTTTGAAGGGAGGGAGTGAGGCCAGCCAATCCAATGCTGTGATAGCCCAGGTGTTGCAATCTGCTATTCGGGAGGTGGGTCTGCCAGAGGGCTGCCTCGAATTGCTGCCCTCGGATCAGGGTGGGTCGATTCGGGATCTGGTTACCCAGGATCGCTATGTCAACTTAATTATTCCCTATGGTCGTCCTAGTCTGATTCAGCAGGTTATACGGCAGGCCACTGCCCCTGTGCTGCGATCGGCCATGGGCAACTGTTACCTGTACTGGTCTCCTTCAGGGAGTTTGGAGACCGCCCGCTGGATGATTATCGATAGTCACCAGAGTGAACCGGACCCCGTCAATGCAATTGAAAAAGTTCTGATTCACAAGGAGCACAACCGCTCATCACTGACGATGCTATGGAACAGTTTGAAGGAAAAAGGCTTTCAACTGCGGGTAGACCTTTTCTTGCAGGAAGAATTTCCGGATCTGAGACTGGCAGAGGAGGGCGATTGGAATACGGCCTATCTGGATAGGATTGTGGCGTTTAAGACGATCGAGAGTTTGGCATCCGCCATCTCCTGGATTAACCGCTATAGTAGCGGCCATGCTGACTGCCTGGTCACGGAGTCTTATCAGGAGAGTCGGCAGTTTGCCCAGGGGATCAACAGTGCCTCAACCTACATCAATGCCTCACCCCGCTTCTCGCGCAACTCCAGACACGGAGATGCCATTTTCCTGGGTATGTCTAATCAGCGGGGCCATCGTCGGGGCATGATTGGGACAGATGCCCTGACCACAGTGAAGTATATTGTTCAGGGCGGCGATTAATCTTGAACTTTGACTATTGCCTCGTCTATGTCTACTCCCTGGCCTCACCGCCACATCATTTCCTTGGCCAATTTTTCCCAGCAGGACTACGATACCGTGCTGCAAACGGCGGCCAGCTTTCGGGAAGTTCTTTCCCGACGCACAAAGAAGGTCCCAACCTTGCAAGGTCAGGTGGTTGCCAACCTGTTCTTTGAACCCTCGACGCGCACCCGCAATAGCTTTGAACTGGCGGCCAAGCGGCTCTCTGCCGATACCCTTAACTTTGCACCGGGCACCTCTTCCCTCAGTAAAGGCGAAACGATCCTGGATACGGCACTGACTTACCTGGCCATGGGTACCGATATTATGGTAATTCGCCACCAGCAGGCGGGTGTTCCCCAGGCGATCGCCGATGAATTAGACCGATTGGAAACCCGGGTCAGTATTCTCAACGCTGGGGATGGGCAACATGAGCACCCTTCCCAGGCTCTGCTGGATTTGTTCACCCTCTGTTCCTTACTGGACCCAACCGATCCTCGCCTGAACCTATTACAAGGTAAGAAGGTGGCGATCGTGGGGGATGTCTTGCACTCCCGGGTCGCCCGTTCCAACCTCTGGAGCCTGACGGCCAGTGGGGCTGAGGTTCACCTGGCCGGACCCCCTACCCTCCTGCCTCGACTGTTCGCTCAGTTCCCAGGAGCTCAGTCTCCGGTAGGGGGGCAAATATTTGTCCACTGGTCGATCGAACCGGCCCTGGAAAATGCCCATTTTGTTATGACCCTGCGGTTGCAGAAAGAGCGGATGACCGAGTATCTGTTACCCAGCCTGCGGGAATATCACCAAGGTTTTGGCCTCACCCACGATCGGCTCAAACATTGCTGCCCTGGAGTCAAGGTGCTTCACCCAGGTCCAGTGAATCGGGGTGTGGAGATCAGCTCTGCCCTGATGGATGACCCCGAATTCAGTCTCATTGCCCAGCAAGTCACTAGTGGTGTTGCCGTCAGAATGGCCCTCCTCTACCTGATTGGCAGCGGCAAATCTTAGGATCACGGATTCAATCCCCTCGAGGATAGGGGAGTGAGGGTAGTCAGGAGTTTGGCACTTTATTTAATGCCGATTCCTTAGGATCGTGGATTTAATAACTCCGAAATTTTCAGCCCTCACCCCCTGCCCCCTCCCCCTCTCCCGATGGGAGAGGGGGCAGGGGGGTGAGGGCAATCAGGAGTTTATCGGTGTTATTTAATTCTCATTCCTTAGAAATAGAATTTGCTTCTGTTCTGCTTGAACTTCCCAGGAACAGGTAAGCTAGAATTGTAAAGGTTCTTTACCAGAGCTTCTGTCTGATTCCAAGAAAAAATTTCTTAAGAAGCTCTTCTCAAAAACTCTTTCTCCCAAACATCCCTATGACGCTCCCAATTCGCAATGTCGCCATCATTGCCCACGTTGACCACGGCAAGACAACCCTCGTTGACGCTTTGCTGAAACAGTCCGGCACCTTCCGCGAAGGGGAAGATATCCCCGATTGCGTAATGGATTCCAACGATCTGGAGCGGGAGCGAGGGATCACCATTCTGTCTAAAAATACAGCAGTCCACTACAAAGACATGCTGATCAATATCGTCGATACGCCTGGCCACGCTGACTTCGGTGGTGAGGTAGAGCGGGTCCTGGGCATGGTCGATGGCTGTCTGCTGATTGTCGATGCCAATGAAGGCCCCATGCCCCAAACCCGATTCGTGCTGAAGAAAGCCCTGGAAAAAGGGCTGCGCCCGATCGTGTTTGTCAACAAAATTGATCGGCCCCAAGCCAATCCCATGGGTGCGGTCGATAAGGTTCTGGATCTGTTCATCGAGCTCGGAGCAGACGACGATCAGTGTGATTTTCCCTACCTGTTCGGTTCTGGCTTAAACGGCTTTGCCAAGAACGATCTGGAAGAAGAAGCGAAGGACATGCAACCGTTGTTTGATGCTATTCTGGAGCATGTTCCCCCTCCAATCGGCGATCCAGAAAAACCGCTGCAACTACAGGTTACTACCCTGGATTACTCCGAGTATCTGGGCCGAATCGTGATTGGCAAAATTCACAACGGCACCATCCGTACCGGTCAGCAGGCAGCCTTGGTTGTGGAATCAGGCAACATCATTAAGTCCAAAATTACCAAACTGATGGGCTTTGAGGGCCTAAAGCGGATTGAGATTGAATCTGCATCTGCTGGCAATATCGTGGCGGTGGCCGGTTTCGCTGATGCGAACATTGGGGAAACGATTACCTGCCCCAATGAACCCCATGCTCTGCCTTTGATCAAGGTGGATGAGCCCACCCTGCAGATGACCTTCTCGGTGAATGACTCCCCGTTCGCAGGTAAAGAAGGGCAGTTTGTCACCTCTCGTCAGGTGCGCGATCGGTTGATGCGCGAACTGGAAACCAACGTGGCTCTGCGAGTCGAGGAAACGGATTCTCCCGATAAGCTCTTGGTTTCGGGACGGGGTGAACTGCACCTGGGCATCCTGATTGAGACCATGCGCCGGGAAGGCTATGAGTTCCAGGTTTCTCAGCCGCAGGTTATTTATCGGGAAGTCAGTGGCCAGCCCTGTGAACCTTACGAGACTCTGGTGCTGGATGTGCCTGAAGATGGGGTGGGCGGTTGTATTGAGCGATTGGGCCAGCGCCGGGGAGAAATGCAGGATATGCAGGTGGGCACCAATGGCCGTACCCAGTTGGAATTTGTCATTCCGGCCCGGGGTCTGATTGGTTTCCGGGGTGAGTTTATGCGACTGACTCGGGGCGAGGGCATCATGAACCACAGTTTCCTGGACTACCGCCCCTTGGTGGGCGACATTGAGGCTCGTCGGAATGGGGTCTTAATCTCCTTTGAAGAAGGGACGGCCACTTTCTATGCCATGAAGAACGCTGAAGATCGGGGCGTATTCTTCATTACTCCCGGTACCAAGGTCTACAAGGGGATGATTGTGGGTGAGCATAACCGTCCTCAGGATCTGGACCTGAATGTTTGCAAGACCAAGCAGTTGACGAACCATCGGGCTGCGGGTGGAGATGAACTGGTGCAGTTGCAGGCCCCGATCGACATGAGTTTGGAACGGGCTCTTGAGTATATTGGACCAGATGAACTCGTCGAAGTCACCCCTCAGTCGATCCGGTTGCGGAAGGTGGCGAAGAAACTGGCCAAACGTTAATCCCGTTAAAGCTAGGACTCAACTTTAGAAGCATAGGGACGCAGCATGCTGCGTCTCTATTTTTATTTTAGGCGCTGCGAATGCATACACCACCCATTCGCATGTTCTCTGTTGAACAAAGTCAACATCCTTAACTCGCAAGCGCAACCCTGCGATTAAGCGAAGACCGCTTCGATAAAGTAGCTTCACAACCAGTTGATAGATACCATCACACTGTTGAATCACGGCGATCGCTGCCTGTTGGGTCAACACATTTGGCACATACTTAGATCTTTTTGCTCGAACTGAAGTGGACCCAATCGGCTAGACAATTCTGAGGGATCTCTAAGCTCTGAAAATTGAGATCCAGTTTTCCTCATTCAAGCTTCCTTACCTGTTCGCTTCTCCCAATACACAACGTCTGGCATGCGATAATTCAATGCTTGATGCGGAGGTTCTTGATTATACCAATGAAACCATCTTTTCACCTCCTGATTCAAATGAATTCCATCTTCAAACGCCATCAAGTAAATCAACTCATACTTCAATAATTCTCCACAGGAGAGGCTTCGCCAACGCCACAACCGTTCAATAAAAATATTGTCGTGGCATCGTCCTCTACCATCCATAACGCCTCACCTTGCATCTGTATCATGACCCCATCGTTAGCTTTGTCGGCACCACCCAGGTGGTAGAACTACCTCGGTTGCATGTATCGGGGAGTGCCAAGGTCCGACGGGTTCGTTGCGTCAACTATCGTCATGTGATTGATAGCCTCAGACGCAAACCCAGGGCATTTCTCTACTGCCAATGGCAGCAAGACCTCTTGCCGAATCCCCCATGGCAGGACCTAGGGCAACAGTTAAAAGCTGCTGTAGAGACTGATTTGGCTGCTCGTCTGATAGTGGAGGCCCTCTATTTAGCTGCCACTCACAACCAGGAATCAGCCATTGCTGACTTCCTGCAAACACAACTCCAGCAAGGGAGGCTCAGTTTGTCCCGATTGCAACAACAGTTTCAACCCCAATCTCATGCCTCTATGGCTCCCCATATCATGTCACATCGTTACGAGCGCAGGAGTTTCCTGATTACTGCTAACCAGCCTTTCAGTCACGGGGATACCATCTTCCCAGACTCTATGATCGCTCTTGCTGCCATCGATCGATTAGTGCATCACCCGACAATTATCGAGTTTTAGACTGAAAGTTTCCGTAAACAAGCCGCTGTCTCTCGATCCTTTCCACAGCAACCACGCAACTCTAAATCTAACTGAGGTTCTTCGTACTGATAATTGTCGTTTCTACCAATTTGCGATCTCATCAACTTTTTACTTAGGGGCTCAAAACTGAGCTTTTTTCAATTCAGAAATTGGCCTATGTAATTGACATTTCATACCAGGTAAGCTTTACCCTCCCGATTGCCCCGCCAGGCATTGTTCGCGCAGCGTTGCCGTTGGCGAAGCCTGCCGAAGGCATAGGCAATACCTGGTCTCTCCTCGTTCAAAGCGAGGGATGTTGCCAGTTACACCATAGGGCATTGGATGCAGGAGTTGGGATCGTTCGCGCAGCGCCTCCGTTAGGAGATACCAACCTCTCTCTGATTCAGATTCAGAGCGACTTGCCAATCGTCACATCCTGCAATAAATGGCTGCCCCAGTAGGACTCGTAGCTTGCTTCCGCGAAGCGGTACCTACAACCCTGCGGTTAACAGCCGCCAGCTCCGCCATTAAGCTATGGGGCAATGAGTGGGAAGTGACGGGATTGAACCGCCTTCTCGCCGTTTTCAGCGGCACGTGAGCACCAGCTTCACCAACTTCCCATTAGGCGGAGGATAGAGGAATCGTTTCCTTCGGAACGCCCAGGCGAACGCGCAGCGTTGCCGTTGGCGAAGCCTGCCGAAGGCATAGGCAATACCCCTAGCCCAAGGACTACCCTGGTTTACCCTGCGGGAAGCAAGCTACAAGACCAGTTGCCAGCCGTTCGGCGGTACCCTCCAGAATTGGCGAGAACGGAAGGAATTGAACCTTCATTCTTTGATTTCGTAGACCAAGATGTTTGCCGTTACACCACGTTCTCAAAGGCGGAGAGCAGTGGACTCGTCCTCATGGGGAGTCTTGATGGGAGTTTCACCTGCTTCTCCATGCTTGAGAGGCACGGCGACTTCAAACTACGTCCACGATGCTACAAGGCACGGATGATGGGATTTGTTCGCAAAGCGTCTCCGTAAGAAGATACCCACGATCTTTCGCTCGACAAGCGACTGCTTTGAGCCGGACTAAACTACATCCCCAAAGGTGGCACTTATGCAATTTTCAAGGTTTAGGTTGGCTGATGAATCAGCAGGAATTAGAACAAGCAACGCCGTTCCAGGTAATAGACTTGCTGGATGTTCTGTCGCTTTTGCTTGGACTGAATGGAAACTGAATTTCCCTGATTTAATGAGTCCTCTTGACGTGGCATGGAAGTGCCAGAGAAATGAGTGGGTAAGAACTCTAAAAGCTTCAAGAGGCAACTGTTTTGAGTAAGGGAATGAGTATTCATTGGATTAACTCCTCTCGGGCTCACCTTATGTTGCAGGCATAATACAACATACTACAAAGTGTCGAGAGAGCACTACAACTTTTTTTGAGCCGGGAGAAAACGACGGTCAGAACATACTTGTATCCCTCTCTCGTGCTAAATTTGCCCACTATGCCAGGGAGGAAATGTGGGCTGCGAAGCCCAACTTCGGTATAGTTCAGCTTTAACATCGGTTTTCGCTCAAAGACTAATCACATTGCCAACCCTACCTGCACCATTTGCGATTAAAGCAAGATCTGCGTCCACAATGTGGTTTCCTGAAGCTGTTCTGTACTGGGCTGCATTTTTCCTCAAAATTTTGGCTTTCGCTATCATGACAATTGGTTGCGGAATTTTCTTCCTGTTTCCTTCTTGAATGGTTGAGGGGCAGGAAAACCTGGCAAACACAAAATAGAGTAGAACAGGGGACAGAAGCTACTATGGCAAGGAACTCCCGCCCTTAAAAGATTCTCAAGAGGAAATAATGATCAGTTCTTTGTACGCCTCATTGTTGGCCCTGTTGATCGTCTGGCTATCACTTCGCGTCATCAAGCTGCGTCAGACCAAGAAAGTCAGTCTTGGTGATGGTGGTGAATCTGAACTTCAAGTTGCAATCCGAGCCCAGGGTAATGCAACAGAATATATCCCAATCTCCCTGATTCTGCTGCTACTTCTGGAGCTGAATAAAGCTCATGGTGCTCTGATTCATGCTGGTGGTATTGCGATCCTTGCTGGTCGTTTCCTCCATGCAAGAGGCTTACTGACTGAAAGCTCACGGTATCGTGTGTTGGGGATGCAGGTCACCATCTTCACTTTAATCGGTCTGGCATCTGCTAATCTCATTTACATCATTTATGGTGGCTTACGTCCCCTTTAAAGGGATGTAAAACGGTGCCCCTTGAAGAATCGACCATTTTTGGGCTGGAGCCAACCAGGGCGTTGGTTTGGAAATTGCCCTTGGCTTGTTGGTTCATGCCAATACCATGATCATCTACTGTCGATCGCACCCTAATCTATAGGTCTGCGGCCTTCCAGGAGGTTTTACTGAATATTTGCCTGATTAGAGCGGTACACACCTGGGCGTTGCTGAATAGAAGGATGATTTTCGTGCTTGAACCTTATGCAGCCCTCACCCTAGCCCTCTCCCAAAGGAGAGGGAACAAGAGTTTTAGCTCCCTTCTCCTGCGGGAGAAGGGTTGGGGATGAGGGTAATTCATATTTGCATTCAGCAAAGCCCACACCTGTATAAACTGCAGGACATTGCGTCCAAACAATCACTTAAGCCAGATTTGAGCCTTAGACAGTTGCCGTAACCCAGGTGCAAGGTAATATAAACAGTCTTAAGAGTTTATTCAGCCCTACCTTTTCTATCTGGCTGTAGAATGGGGCTTTCATGTCCAGAGCAGATCTACGGAGCTTGTTACCATAACAGTTCGCAGAAGGCTCATAACAAGCCCCCTGTTACCATTTCGTAGAACCTGGGCACCCTAACACAGAATCCCTGTCAGGAGGACACGTAATAATGACTGATAGTGCCAAGTACAGATTAGTAACCAGAAGCGATTTTGATGGACTCGTTTGTGCTGTCCTGCTGAAAGAAATGGATCTGATTGAGGATATCAAATTTGTTCATCCTAAAGATATGCAGGATGGCAAAATTGAGGTTACTGACAAGGACATTACCACCAACCTCCCCTTTGTTCCAGGAGTTCACCTAGCCTTCGATCATCACCTGAGCGAAACTATTAGAAACGAAAATATTCAAGCGAATTATATTATCGAACCTGAAGCACCATCAGCTGCCAGGGTGGTTTATAACTACTACGGGGGAAAAGATCGCTTTCCGTCGATCGCGGTAGAAATGATGGAGGCGGTAGACAAAGCAGACTCAGCTCAGTTCTCGATCGAGGATGTGCTGGAACCCAGAGGATGGACCCTCCTGAGTTTCTTGATGGATGCTCGGACTGGCTTGGGGCGGTTCAAGGATTTCAACATCTCTAACTATCAGTTGATGATGCATCTGATAGATTACTGCAAACAGCATACGATCTCCGAAATCCTGGATTTACCAGATGTGAAGGAGCGGGTCGATCTCTACTTTGAGCAGGAGCCTAAGTTTAAAGAGCAGATTCAGCGCTGTGCCACGGTCCATAAGAATCTGGTGGTGTTGGACTTGAGAAATGAAGAGGTCATCCATGCGGGCAACCGATTTATGATCTACGCCCTGTTCCCGGAATGCAACATTTCCATGCATATCCTCTGGGGTTTGAAACAGCAAAATACTGTCCTGGCTGTGGGTAAATCCATCTTTAATCGCACGTCTAAAACCAACATTGGTGAACTGATGTTGAAACACGGGGGCGGTGGGCACCTGAATGCCGGAACCTGCCAGGTGCCGCATGATCAGTCCGAGGATGTGATTAAGGCTGTTGTCACCCAGATCACGACGGACGGCTGATGCCCCCATGCGGGAGCTCTATCCCCCTATTCAGCCATCACGGCAACGCCACCCTCCTCCTAAATGCCCCCCCTGCTCTTCCAGTGGGCGAGGGGCAGGGGTTGGGGGTTGAAGGTGAGGGCTGAAACTCTTGGGGGTTATTCAATTCAGGATCCTAATTTTAACGATGAAATGACTGATCGTTGGGGGCAGTCATAAATACCCGCTTGGAGATTGACAGAGGGAGCCAGAAACAGTTAATGGTAAAAGCGTTCCCGATCGAGTTTTCTGTCATGAACCTTCCAAGTAAACCTGCCTGGGCAGGGGACGACTTGCTATCCCGCTGTGTTAATGTTCTGATTCAGACGAAACCCCTGTATGCGGTTATGAAGCAACAGGCCCGCCAGGTGCTAATTAAAACGGCTGAGAAGAATGGCGTCCCCTGGCGACAGCGATACAAGGAACTGGCAGACTCAGGAATTCAGGCGCAACTGGAGCAGGTGAGCAATCCTGCCATAACCTACCCGGATTATTATCAGGTGCCTTTCCATGCGTACGATCGAGGCAATCTGTGCTGGGAGGCTGCCTTTGAGACGGAATCAGCGACCTATGCCATGGCCCTGCGGGTCTGGAAAAATGAACCTCAGACCTGGCAGGAAGCCCACAACCGCCTGCGAGACAGTTTTCATCAGGTTTTGGCCAAACAGATCCCTGAACCGGTGCAAGATATCCTGGATATGGGCTGTTCGGTTGGAATTTCGACCCTGGCCCTGCACCGCTTTTTCCAGTCTCGCCAGAACAGTCCTGTGCTGACGATCGGGTTAGATTTATCCCCTTACATGCTGACCGTGGCCAGACAACGGGATGCACAGAAAGAGATTGCTGAATGGCTCCATGCGGATGCAGCAGCAACCAACCTGCCAAATGGCTCCTTTGATCTGGTGACGCTTCAGTTTGTAACCCATGAGTTGCCCCATCAGCCCACCCTGGACATTTTTCGGGAAGCAGCCCGGCTCCTGCGATCGGGTGGGCACTTGGCGATCGTGGATAATAATCCCAAGTCGCCTGTTATTCAGAATCTTCCCCCCGTCTTATTCACATTGATGAAAAGTACGGAACCTTGGTCCGACGAGTACTACACCTTTGATCTGGAAGCAGCCCTGCGATCGGTAGGTCTGGAGTCTGTTACAACGGTTGCTAGTGACCCCCGGCATCGGACAATTGTGGGTCGCAAACCCTGAACAGCTAATGCATGATTGCCGGTCCTGAGTGTAACGCTTCTGAATTACTTATTCATTTGTATAAGGGTTGCCATGGGTGTCTGCGATTCCAATCCTGCTCTGCAAGGACTAAAACTGTTGTTGGTTGATGATAATCTGGATAACCTGGTTGCTGTCCGAGACATTCTGCAATTGTCAGGTATCATCGTGACCTATGTGGAAACTGTTCAGGCAGCAATGGAAGTCCTCCAGTCTTCTCTGCCTGATATCATTCTCTGTGATATCCGCCTGCCTGATGAGTTTGGCTATGCGTTAACCCGACAACTCAGAACCCTTCCGGCTGAACAGGGTGGTAACATTCCCGCGATCGCGATGACCGGTCTGGCGACGGAGTTGGATCGGCAGCGCTGTCTGGATGCGGGTTTTCAGGTATACCTGGCCAAACCCCTGAATGTCGAGCAGTTGCTCACTGTCATTCTCCATTTGACTCAGGCCCCTTCTATGACCCTATGATCGACCATGGCTCCTTCGACCATCCCCAAAATCATTCTCGATACTGATCCGGGTGGTGATGACCTCTTTGCTTGCCTCTGGCTACTCAGCCTGGTCAGGCAGGGACTGGCTGAGCTTGTAGCCATCACCACCACTCAGGGTAATGTGGCAGCTCGCCGCACCTTTACCACGGCTAGTCAGATTCTGGGGCTCGTTGGGTTGCCAGAGATTGAAGTAGGGCGGGGGGTTCTGGTCGTCGGAGCAGAGAAGGGAGACGCCTCCCACATTCATGGCGCGGATGGGATGGGCAATTTGTCTGATACGCTGCCCCCTGCCATCCATGATTGGGCCACAGCCCGATCGGCAGATGACCTGATGATTGAGCAGATCCGGGCTGCCCCTGGGGAGATGACGATCGTGGCGATCGGTCCCCTCACGAACCTGGCTGCCGCTGAAACCCGATGTCCAGGAATTCTCCGGCAGGCCAAGCAAATTGTGATCATGGCTGGGGCCTTTCTATGCCATGGCAATGTCACTCCCCAGGCTGAATTTAACGTTTGGTTTAATCCGGAAGCGGCTGAGACTGTCTTGCAGAGTTGCCATAACACAGTGGTTATCCCCCTGGATATCACGACTCGCCTGGTCTTTACCCGCGCTATGGCCCGATCGGTGGCCCAGACCAACTCAACCCATCCGATCGCCCAATTGCTGACAGGTCTTTGTGAGTTCATGATCGGAACTGCATTAAAGTATCGGGAAATCAGCGGTATAGAGGGATTTCTGGTGCATGATGCTGCCACGATCGGCTATCTGTTTTACCCAGAAACGCTGCTGCTGCAACGGGCCACCGTTCGCGTGGAAACCGAGGGGCATTGGACTCGGGGCCAAACCCTGTTCGATCGACGTCACAGGGCTAAAGCTACCGCCAATGCCTGGGTCGCCTTGCAGGTGGATGAAGTTGGTTTTTTCGCCAGCTTTATCGCAGATTTACAGGCACTGCTGGGGGATAGCCATGACCAGGGAACTGTTTGACCCGATCGATCCAGGCCAGCACCTGGGGAGTTTGCCATCCCCGGCCAGGGCAAGATAAGGGAAAACCACCTGTGGATGCTGTACCGTCCGTTCGGTATATTTGTCAATAGCTCCTCTTTACTTTCTGGCTCATGTCTAAACAAACCTATGTCCCCACCCTGCTTAAACTGTTTCGACAGTTTGGTTATGAGGGGGTTACGCTCTCCAAAATTTCCCAGGAAACCGGCCTGGGAAAAGCCAGTCTCTATCATCACTTTCCAGGCGGTAAAGCTGAGATGGCAACTGCGGCCCTGGCTTCTGTCAATCAGTGGCTGGAGTGCCATATTTTACAAATCCTCGCGAGGGCAAGCGATCGGGAAGACCATCATCTGGCAAAGCCAATCGACACCTTCAAAACCATGTGCGAGGAGACGAGTCGCTTTTTTAACCAGGGGCAAAATTCCTGTCTGTGGGCTATTTTAGTCATGGAGCAATCGAGTGATGATTTGTTTCACGCCCAAATTGCCGCAGCCTTTTCGCGGTGGATTGAGGCGATCGCCAAAATTTTGACCACCGCAGGATTGGATGAAACCCTGGCCAGACAACGCGGGGAAGACGCCATGATTGCCATTCAGGGCGCATTGATTCTGTCCCACGGGTTGAAAGATTTTGCGCCGTTTCAGCGGGTACTCCAGCAATTACCGCAACAACTCTGTCAGGACATTGAAAGCTGACATTCGTACAGGATCATTTCCCTTCCCCATGGACCAGACCGGCAAGCACCAGTTGCCAGACTTGGGCGAAGTCTGCATCGATGTCTGGATGGCTCCAAGTGGAGGCATGGGCTGGATGGTGAAATCGGATGGTGGCATTGAAGACGGCCTTGGCCGATCGCTGGGCGTCAGAACTCTGAAACTCCTGGCTGGCAACGCCACTGGCAATGATCCGAGTGAGTTGGCCCTCCAGCTCATCCACATGGGCCTGCACAACCTCGCGGGCTTCTTCGGCAATGGCATGATAGGTGGCAAACAATTCTGGATCCTCCAGGACCTTTTGCCGTTTCAAAGCCATCAGTTGCCCCAGCCAGTGACGCAGCCGCTCCAGAGCAGGCCCTTTTTCTGCTGCGATCGCAGCCAGGGGCAGGGAAACCCGGTGCAGCCAACGTTCTGCCACTGCATCCCGCAGAGCTGCTTTGCTGGGGAAATGCCGATAAATCGAGCCGTGGCTCACGTCCAGAAACCGGGCCACATCAACAACAGTTGCCTTGGCCGGACCGAAGCGGCGCAAAACCTCCTCTGCGGCGTCAAGAATTCGATCCGGGGTTAAGGCTGAATCATTCATTCTGGAATTTTGAAAACAAATTTGCATGGCAAGACCACACCGATTGCCATTGCAATGCAACGCATCTATGCGGGTTTTTCACTATCTAACAGGGCCATCTGTCCTGCATCATACCGCTCACCGGCCACCGCATCCAATGGAATCGCCGCCTCAATCCGGGCCAGTTCATCTGCGTTCAGGTGCAGGGTCAGAGATCCTAGCGCTTCCTCCAAGCGGCTGCGCCGTCGGGCTCCAATCAGAGGAATGATATCCTCCCCACGGGACAGTACCCAGGCGATCGCGACCTGGGCTACTGTGGCATCCTGTTCTGTGGCAATGGTCCGCAGGGCCTCAACCAGGGACAGATTCTGATCGAGATTCTCGCCAGAAAACCGGGGCAGGTGGCTGCGGAAATCCTGGGCTGTTCCCGATCGCTCTTTGGACCAGTGACCACTTAGCAGCCCTCGCGACAACACCCCATAGGCTGTGATGGCGATGCCCAGTTCTCGCACGGTCGGCAAAATCTCTGCCTCAATACTGCGGCTCAGGAGCGAATATTCGATTTGCAGCCAGGCGATGGGATGGACGGCCTGGGCCCGGCGGATGGTTTCCACCCCGACTTCGGATAAGCCGATGTGCCGCACGTACCCAGCCTGGACCATTTCCCCGATCGCACCGATCGTGTCTTCGATCGGCACTGCTGGATCCAGACGGGCAGGCTGGTACAGGTCAATATAGTCGGTTCCCAGCCGTTGCAGCGTGTAGGCCAGAGCCGTTTTAACGGCTGCCGGACGGCCATCAAATCCGATGAAGCTCCCGTCAGGGGAGCGCAGGGCCCCAAACTTCACAGCGATGAAAACATCCTCCCGCCGCCGTCCGACCAGAGCTTCATGCAAGAGCAACTCATTATGACCCATGCCATAGAAGTCGCCCGTATCCAACAGGGTTATGCCTGCATCCAGAGCGGCGTGAATTGTTGCAATGCTCTCTTCCCGATCGGCAGGGCCATAGAAATCTGACATGCCCATACAGCCCAACCCCAGTGCCGACACCCTAGGGCCATTTTTTCCCAGCTGACGCATCACCATAGACACTTCTCCATCGCCTGATGGAATGAGTGTCGCATAGTAAATGACAAATATCAATATCTGTCATTTGTTTTATTTAGGAGACTGTCAGGCAACGAGTAGGGGTTGCCAGGCCACTTGCTGACGTGCGTGAAAATGCGGATAGCTAGGAGAATCCAAGCCTAACCATACCCGGTAAGAGGAACCCGATACGGTCACGACGATCGGAAGTCCTTGCTCTGCCAACTCGCAGGCTAATTGGTAAGCATTTAAGCGATGCCGACTGTTAAATTGCTCAACCAGACCGTAAAGCCTACAACCATGGCGCATGCCCTGACGGATATTGCCCTCGAAATAGAAGTTGAAGCGATGAACTAGTTGTTCATCCAGAATTACGGGTGTCATAACAAAGGTAACTGCAAAAAAACAGGTCAGGAAATCTTTACAAAAATTTACTTACAATCCCATTCTAGCGGATGAATTTGCATCGGTATGTCAATTCACCGGAGCAGGGGCCAGAATCTTTCGCTACGACTGGAGATATTCCTGCTTTGGATAGATCTAACCCTGGGAAGGGACTTGCTAATGTGCTGAATACGCCTCATTCATCCCTGTCCAACACTTAATCCTCTGGCAAATATTTATGTATGTTGCACTCTGGCCCGGAACCGTTTACCCCCTTGGCTCTTCCTGGGATGGTAAGGGTACGAACTTCGCCCTGTTCTCAGAAAATGCGACGGGTGTAGAGCTTTGCCTGTTCGATCGAGCCGATCAGGAAACCCGCATTGCCCTCAAGGAAGTGAGCAATTTTGTCTGGCATGGCTATTTGCCAGGGATTGGTCCCGGACAGCGCTATGGTTTCCGCGTGCAAGGGCCATATGCCCCCCACAAAGGACACCGTTTCAACTCCAACAAGCTGTTGATCGATCCCTACGCGAAAGCGATCGAGGGGGATGTCGGTCATGGTCCAGAATTATTGGGCTACGACTGGGAATCACCAGAGGCCGATCTCTCCTGCTCCGATCGAGATAGTGCCCACCTGGTTCCCAAAGCCGTGGTGGTGGATCAGACCTTTGATTGGGAGGGAGATCGCCAATTGCGTACCCCCTGGCACGAAACGGTCATCTACGAAGTCCATGTGAAAGGGTTTACCCAGCTCCATCCTGAGATCCCGAAAGAGCTACGAGGAACCTATGCCGGTATGGGACATCCAGTGGCGATCGAACATCTGCAGCGCCTTGGAATTACGGCGGTTGAACTACTCCCCATTCATCACTTTCTGACCTATCCAGGACACCTGGTAGACAAGGGCTTGCGAAATTACTGGGGCTATGACTCCATCAACTTTTTTTCCCCTTACGCTGGCTATAGTGCCAGTGGAAGCATGGGGCAACAGGTGAGTGAGTTTAAGGAGATGGTTAAAGCTCTACATCGAGCTGGAATTGAGGTGATCCTGGACGTGGTTTACAACCATACAGGAGAAGGGAACCATCTAGGACCCACCCTCTCCTTCCGGGGAATTGATAACTCGATCTACTACCGCCTCGTGGATCAGGATCCCCGTTACTACATGGATTTCACTGGCTGCGGCAATTCCCTGGGGGTGCGTCAACCGCAGGTGCTGAAGCTAATCATGGATAGCCTGCGCTACTGGGTGATCGAAATGCATGTGGATGGCTTCCGGTTTGATCTGGCCTCTGCCCTGGCTCGGGAACTCTATGAGGTGAATAACCTGGCCGCTTTTTTCAACATCATTCACCAGGATCCGGTACTGGCGGATGTGAAACTGATCGCAGAACCCTGGGATGTGGGTGACGGGGGCTATCAGGTGGGTAACTTCCCAGTGCTGTGGTCTGAGTGGAATGGGAAGTACCGGGATACGGTCCGGGATTTCTGGCGGGGGGAAGACAGCACTCTGGGAGAGTTTGCCTATCGGCTCACCGGTAGTCCGGATCTGTATTACCAGACAAATGGACGGCGGCCCAATGCCAGTATCAACTTCATCACAGCCCATGATGGCTTTCCCCTGAACGACCTGGTGAGCTACAACGACAAACACAACGAGGCCAATGGAGAAGACAATCGGGACGGTGAAAGTCACAACCGTTCCTGGAACTGTGGCGTTGAAGGGGACACGGATGATCCGCAGGTGCTGCAACTGCGATCGCAACAGCAGCGTAACTTCCTGGCAACGTTGATGTTATCCCAGGGGATTCCCATGCTGCTAGGTGGGGATGAAATGGGGCGGACCCAGGGGGGGAATAACAATGCCTACTGTCAGGATAGTGAAATTTCCTGGTTTAACTGGCAATTGTCGGAGGAGAATGCGGAACTGGTGAATTTCTGCCGGGAGCTGATCGACTTCCGACGACAGCATCCCGTTTTTCGGCGGCGCAAATGGTTCCAGGGGCAGGCCATCCATGGTTCTGGGGTGACAGATATCCTCTGGTACAACCCGGATGGGGGTGAAATGACCCAGGAGCAGTGGGATGTTGGTTTTGCCAAGTCGATCGCCGTCTTCCTGAATGGGGACAAAATTCCCAGTCCTGGTCCCCAAGGACAACGCATCAGTGATGACAGCTTTCTAATATGTTTCAATGCCCATTACGAGCTGTTGGAGTTCAGTCTGCCCACCGAATTCAGGCAGGTTGACTGGAGTCTGGTGATTGATACGAAGGAACCCCGGTTTATCCAGGGGGAGAAACTCTACACGGGGGAGCAGACCATCCCCGTGACAGCCCGATCGCTGGTGGTCCTACGTCGTCAGCAATAATTTGTCAACAGTTTTGTTACAGAAGACTGTATAGCAGAGCTTTTTGAGCATGCATCCGGTTTTCGGCTTGATCCCAGATCCGGGATTGGGGGCCTTCCATCACCTCATCAGTGATTTCCTCACCCCGGTGGGCCGGTAAACAATGGAGCACGATCGCCCCTGGGGCTGCATATTGCATCAGTTCCGCATTCACCTGATAAGGCTGAAACAGGGGAATGCGGCTTTCGGCAGAGTCCTCCTGACCCATGCTGGCCCAGACATCGGTGTAGATGACGTGGGCTCCCTTGACTGCAGCCACCGGGTCATCGGTGAGGCCCACTTCCGAGCGATCGCCCGCCAGTGCGCGGGCCTGCGCCACCACCGCAGCCTGGGGTTGAAAATCTGAGGGAGTAGCTACGTTGAGATGCATACCCGTGAGGGCACAACCCAGCATCAAGGAGTGGGCCACATTATTGCCATCCCCCAGATAGGTAACGGTGAGGGACTCCAGGGATCCGAAGCATTCCTGAATCGTCAGCAAATCGGCCAAGATTTGGCAGGGGTGTTCCAGGTCACTCAGGGCATTGATGACGGGAATGTGGGCATATTGGGCAAACATTTCCAGGTCTGCCTGATCAAAAGTACGAATGGCCATAATATCGACGTATCGATCGAGGACTCTGGCTGTATCAGCCAGGGGCTCCCCGCGTCCTACCTGGGTCACATTGGGGTTGAGGTCAATCACCTGACCGCCCAGTTGATACATGGCCACGGAGAAACTGACTCGGGTACGGGTAGAGGCTTTATAAAACAGCAATCCCAAAACTTTGCGGCATTCGGGAGCAATCTGACCGGTTTTCATCTGAATTGCCAGATCTAGTAACTCTTGGACCTCATCCGCATTCAGGTCAGCCAAACTCAATAAATCGCGCCCTTTTAGTGCTCCCATGATCATCCCCAAATCAGTGGAAGAAATCATTCTACCGCTGTCTTGGGAAAATGCAGGAAATTCAGTCTCCGTCCCGTCAGGAACTCCTGAGATAAGTCCTCCTGTTCCCCTGTTTCAGTTTGTTTGAACAGCATTGTAAATGCTCCTGCGCCCTGGCCAGACTGGGGCCAGATGCGATAACAGGGCTGTTCTGTCAGATGGGATTGATAGGCTGATAGTTGAGGCACCGCCACGGGTTGGAACTGGGGAAACCGGGTCAGAAACCAGGTGCTCACCTGTTCATTTTCTTCTCTGGAGTAGGCGCAGGTCATGTAGAGCAGATAGCCCCCAGGAGCCACGATCGGGGCAGCATTGGCCAGGACTCTTTTTTGCCGATTGGCATTTTTGTTGATGCTGACCGGGTGAAAACAGCCGGGGGCTTTCTCCCCCTTCGCCAGGAGGGACTGGCCGGTGCAGGGGGCATCCACGATGACGACATTCGCCGTAGCCGGAATGGCGATGGCCAGATCCTGAGGGTCCTGGTTGAGGACGATCGTGCGCTCGATCTGGCAGCGCTTCAGATTAGCGATCAGGGGAGCCAGCCGCTTGCCAATGACCTCGTTGCTAAGTAGCCGGTCGGGTTGTAAAGCTGTCCAGGCAAAAATACTCTTGCCCCCCGGTGAAGCGCATAGGTCTAGCACCAGTCTGGGAGCAGGAGGAAGTCCCAGTAGGGGGGAAGCGGCAAAGACGGAAGAAAAATCCAAACAATAAAAGGAACCAGCCTGGTGCAGGGAATGGCGACCGGGTTTTTCGCCCAGGGCTAGGCGATCGACAAAGATGGGTTGCCAGGGCAGGGGCGGTTCAATCGCAAAGGGGGGGGTTGGGGGACGATCCTGGCACCAGAGAATACAGGGAGGGAATGGGGTGGGCTGGATCAGGGCCTGAATGAATCGTTCTCGCTCTGTGGGATCTGCAAAGAGAGACTGACTGAATTTCTGCAGTAATTTAGAGGGCTGATCCATAATTCAGTGGTTATGGCCTTGCACACCATAGAGGCATTGCATGCAACACCTTCAGCACACCCAACACCCGATCAGCAGCCTGGACAGGGTCTAAACCCGTGACCTCGATCGGATAAATTGGCACCCCCCGCTTCTGCAGATCATAGCGGTAGGTGCTGTCGTAATAATCCAGCACCCGTTCGATCGCGGGAGCCAGATCGCCCCGGCGAATTGCGTCTACTGCCTCCTGGGTAGCCAAACCTCCAAGACGCTTGCGCAGACGTTCCGTGGCGGCAATTAACCCATCCCGATCGACCTGTCCATAGTCTGCCAGCAGCAGCGCTACCCGCTCGGAACGGGGCCGTTCAATCTGGAGAACTGGAGCGCTGAACATCTGCTGAAATAGGGGGTCTGGAACTCGGCAAAGACCAATGCGACGGCTCTCTGCCTCAATCCAGACCGGTCGATCGGGCTGCAGGGCCGCCCATGCCAGGGCCACCTTATTCTCAAACTGTTCATTCGTCGGCTGGGGGGGCAGCCCCAGCCTGCCATAGCTGCTGCCCCGGTGATGGGCCAGCTTTTCTAGATCGAGGATCTGTTCGCCCCGATCGGCCAGGGCATAGAGCAAGGCCGTTTTCCCTGTGCCGGTCATCCCCCCCAGGGTGAAAATGGTCCGAGGTTCAGCCAGTACAGCCAGCACCCAGCGGCGAAAGGCTTTATAGCCCCCTTCCAGCAGCGTGACCTGGAGACCTGCCGTTTCCAGGAGCCAACCCATACTGCTGCTCCGCATGCCACCGCGCCAGCAGTGGACACGAACCTGGCGATCGGAGGCGAGGGCCTTCGCTTGCTGAACAAAACCCGCCAGTTTGGGACCCACCAGTTCCAAACCCAGTTCGATCGCCAGTTCTCGCCCCTGCTCTTTGTAGCAGATCCCTACCTGAGCCCGTTCCGCATTACTGAACAGGGGAAAACTAACAGCGCCAGGAATGTGGCCCTGTTCATACTCTCCGGGACTGCGAACATCCAGAATGACCCCTGGGACTTGGAAAAATTCAGAAATACAGAGGGTTTGACTCATCCAGAATGTGGCAATAGGATCCTGCAGCCGCAGAGCCATTGTATGTAACGGCCCTCGCAGGGGCAAGCGTTAAGGGTTAACCGAGTTTCTAGCCCGATACTCTAGACCTCTGCAGCAACGGTTTGCTCTGCAATAGCAGGCTGGGCCTGCTTGTGGAGAGCGGCATAAAGGCGGTTGAGAGCATGAATATAGGCTTGTGCCGAAGCCACGATAATGTCCGTATTGGCGGCATGGCCCGAGTAGATCTGCTCATTGTGACGCAGGCGAATGGTCACTTCCCCGATCGCGTCAATGCCTGCTGTCACGGACTGAACCGAGAACTCAATCAGTTCATTCGGGACATTGACCACCCGGTTGATGGCTTCATAAACCGCATCCACGGGACCTGTCCCGATCGCTGCATCCGTCAATTCTTCTCCCTGGGGCGTCCGAACCGTGACCGTTGCTGTCGGGGTGGCGTTGTCCCCACAGGAGACCTGGACCCGCTCCAGATGGAACAGTTCAGGGGCCTGCCGGATCTCATCGCTGACGATCGCCTCCAGATCCCAATCGGAAACTTCTTTCTTCTTGTCAGCCAGTTCCTTGAACCGGACAAAAGCTTTGTTCAGCTCCTGCTCGGACAGATCGTAGCCCAGTTCCTTCAGGCGGGTGCGGAAGGCATTGCGACCAGAGTGCTTGCCCAGGACGATCTGGTTGTCCGTCAGACCAATGGACTGGGCATCCATGATTTCGTAGGTGAGCTTGTTCTTGAGCACCCCATCCTGGTGAATCCCAGACTCATGGGCAAAGGCGTTGGCTCCGACGATCGCCTTGTTGGGCTGGACCAGCATCCCCGTCAAGTTAGACACCATGCGGGAAGTCTTATAAAGCTCACGGGTGTTGATCTGGGTCAGGGGTGCCTCAGAGTCAGCGGGACGGCCCAGGAAGGGATTGAAGTATTGCCGCCGAACATGGAGGGCCATCACTAGTTCTTCCAAAGCGGTGTTACCGGCCCGTTCGCCAATGCCATTGATGGTGCATTCCAGTTGCCGCGCCCCATTTTTGACTGCTTCCAGGAAGTTGGCCGTAGCTACCCCCAGATCATTATGGCCATGGACTGAAATAACGGCCTGGTCAATGTTCGGCACATTCTCTTTGATACCCCGAATTAAAGCCCCGAACTCGCTGGGCATCATGTAGCCCACCGTATCTGGAATGTTGACCGTTTTGGCTCCAACGGCGATCACCCTCTCCAGCACCTGATAGAGGTACTCCGGATCGGATCGGGCTGCATCCATGGGGGAGAACTCTACATCATCCACGAAAGATTTGGCGTAGGAGACCATCTCCTCTGCGATCGCCAATACCTCCTCCCGAGACTTACGGAGCTGGTACTGCAGGTGAATGTCAGAGGTGGAAATAAAGGTATGAATTCTAGCTTTGGCTGCAGGTTTCAGGGCTTCAGCAGCAGCCTGGATATCAGCCTGGATGGCTCTGGCCAGACTACAGATGACTGGGCCAGCCTCAGTGCCCACAGCCTCGGCAATCTTCTGAACGGCTTCAAAATCGCCAGGGCTGGCATAGGCAAACCCAGCTTCAATGACATCGACTCCCAGTCGCGCCAGTTGCCGTGCAATTCTCAGCTTTTCATCAACATTCAGAGTGGCTCCAGGGCACTGTTCGCCGTCCCGAAGGGTGGTGTCAAAGATGATAATTCGGTCTGGTGCGGATTGTATGTTCATAGATACTTGCAACTGTTCTGGGAGAACAAATAACGACTGAAACTATATTAGCGTCTTGTCATTTGTCATTTGTCACTGGGATCTGTCATTTATGATTTCGTTCAATCCCCTTGATTGACTGACAAAACTTTTGGGCTTTGCTGAATGCAAATATGAATTACCCTCATCCCCAACCCTTCTCCCGCAGGAGAAGGGAGCTAAAACTCTGGTTCCCTCTCCTTTGGGAGAGGGCTAGGGTGAGGGCTGCATAAGGCTCAAGCACGAAAATCATCCTTCTATTCAGCAACGCCAACTTTTTCTGTAGGTTGGGTGGAGAGAGCGAAATTCAACCTTGTCAAGGCTTTGGCCTTGGGTGTCGGACCCCAAGCCACTGCTGCAGATCAGCCCAGGCGGTTGCTCCCCAGAGGGGAAGAGAGGGCTAGGGTGGGTAACCCAATGACTAATAATCCGATTTTTCGATCTGGTCACGGATGTCATTCAGGTCAATGTAACGATCGGTGGCGTTCCTCAATTCACGAGCAATCATTCCTTCTGTGGAAACAACTGTAATGTGGGTATTTTTCGATCGCAGCAGCTCGATCGCCCGTTCAAAGTCCCCATCTCCACTGAATAAAATCACCTGATCGTATTGATCGACCGTGTTAAACATATCAATAACAATTTCAATATCTAGATTGGCCTTTTGAGAAAAGCGACCAGAGTTGTCGTCGTAATATTCCTTAAGAATCTTAGTGCGGACTGTATACCCCAGGCTGATCAAGGCATCTCGAAATCCCCGTTGATCCTGGGGATCCTTAATCCCGGTATACCAGAAGGCATTGACCAGCTCTATATCTTCCCGTTCTGTAAAATATCCCAACACTCGGCGGGGGTCAAAAAACCAGCCATTTTTCTGCTGGGCATAAAACATATTATTGCCGTCTACAAAGATGGAGAGACGGGTTTTGACATGTTGCATAAAAATTCAGACCTAGTAATTTGTTTTGGTTGCGGCTAACAACCATTTGACTAAGAAAACCTGAAACCGGACTATACACAACTTAACCAAAGTAATGGCCATTGAAAGGGTTGGCCCGGTCAAACATTCTATAACTCAGTTAGACCTATCAGTAAGCTCCAGTAATACGTTCAGTTCAATCGATGCTGTTAATTAGAGACTTCGAATATCTCAATGTTAATGAAGGCAATATTAGAGCAAAAACGTGCAGGCAGGTATACGCAGGATGAAAGACGGAGTATTTTTGCCAGGGCAGATTTTTGTGGATATCCCGCTGCAGGCTTTATCTGGCCTCATCCTCCACCTACTTCAAAATTCGACAAGCGGTTGGTTGAGTCACCGCTGGCAAGACGTTAACATCCAACCTGTTAGTGGTGGTTGCATCAGAGCTGAGCAGCTCTAGAAAGCTCTAGAAATCAGTTGGCCCAAAACGAATCAGAATCCACAGAGAGATAAAAAAACGTTATATGTAATTATTTATGGCGGATCTCCAGATTATTCCATTAGAATAGGCCTTTATCGAAGGCTTAGCCCTTCCAGGGACCGTTCTATGGGAGATTAAACCGTCTCAACAAAGGGTTTCCCCATTATACGAAGTTGCCCTCACTTGAAAGAGTAATGACGGTTTTTGTCAGATATGTCGTGGTGTTATCCCTGTCAGAGTGGGTTCAAACAGTGATTTAAGGTTGAACACCTGCAAGCCAGGTCGCTCCAGAACACCCTATCAGTCAGATTCATGTCAAACGATTCCAGGCCACCGGCTCTGCCAAAACGTCTAGCGGATGGGGAGCGATCGAAGACAACCCAATCTGGGGTGGGTTGGGAGCGTCGGTTATGGAGTTTGAGAACCCTCAGTCACCTTCTAGCCGGAACCTGGTCGCTTCTAGCCGCAACTGCCATTGCACTGGATAGTCCCCTGGCTCAACTTCTGGAGTATCAGGTTCAGACCCTTTTCTTTGAAGTCCGAGGTCCAATCGCTCCGCCGGACAATATCGTGATTCTGGCGATCGACGAAACATCCCTCCAGGCTTACCAGAGTGCACCACAACAATACTCTGCGCTGGAACCCCTGCGGGCATGGCCCTGGAAGCGCACTGCTTATGCCCAGGTGATCGATCGGCTGATGGCTGCGGGGGTAAAGGCGATCGGGATTGATGTGGTCTTCTCCTCGCCCAGCAGCTATGGCCCGGATGATGATGAACGGCTCCGGCAAACACTGCAACGCTATGGATCGCGGGTCGCCCTGGCTGCCACTTTTGAAGAAACCGAAGAGCGCCGGGGAGAGCAAATGCAACTGACCTATCCCGATCCTCAGTTTCGCCGCCCGGGTGTGACGATTGGGTCAATCAACTACTGGATTGAAGCGGATGGTAGAATTCACCGTCTGGGAGACCGGTTTCTGTCCATGATGGCGACCTACGCTCCCGCAGAGGAAGTTGCTGTGATCGAACAAATGGCTGCAACAACCCCTGCCTTCAGTCGAGCCATCTTACGGGCAGCTCAGCTTCGTGATCCTGGAGCAACTGGCAGCCATATTTTTTTCTATGGTCCTGCGGGAACCTTTGAGCAGATCCCCTTCTGGCACATTTTGGATGATGAAAACTGGAATAGCTACCTCAAGGGCGGAGCCTATTTTAAGGACAAGATTGTTCTGATTGGAGCAACGGCTGAAACCCTGCGAGATTTCCATGCAGCGCCTTTTGCCATGAACTGGCTGTTTCCTAAGGCCATGAGTGGCGTAGAAATTCATGCCAATGCCCTGGCCACTCAGATGACCGGTCATGCCATCACCGAAGCAGTTCCGCCTGCGATCGAACGCGGTCTTCTGGTCTGGGCTGGCGTCACGATCGTCAGCCTCTGGATCGGTCGCTACCGGCGTGTTACCAGTCGGATCCTCCTGACCCTGAGTACAACAGCCCTCTGGGCCATCCTGTGTTACGGTCTGTTTCTCCATGGTCGGTTGATTTTGCCTGTAGCCGTGCCTATTGTCACGATCGCCCTCAGTGGCCTGTCCTATGGGGTCATTGGCTCCATGGATGAGTACTACCGTAAATTGCGACTGCGGCGCACGCTGCGAAATTATGCGTCTTTCCCGATCGTCCAGGAAATCATCAGTCAGCAGGAAGATTTGCAGGATTTGTTACTGGAGCGGGAGAGGGCCATCCTGAATCAAAAACTGGGCGGTCGCTATCGCATTATCAAAGTGTTAGGAGCCGGGGGATTTGGGGAAACCTATGTTGCCGAGGATACCCAGCGACCGGGCAATCCCCATTGTGTTGTTAAACTGTTGCGACCAGTTAGCCATGAACCCCGCGTCTTACAACTGGCCAGACGCCTGTTTGAGAAAGAGGCCGAAATCCTGGAGCGGTTGGGAAAACACGATCAGATCCCGCAACTCCTGGCCTACTTTGAGGAAGGGCAGGAATTTTATCTGGTCCAGGAGCTGATTGAAGGACACCCCCTCAGCTATGAGTTGCCCCTGGGCCGACAGATGCCGGAAGCTAGAGTCGTCAGCATACTTTGGGATCTGCTGAAAATTCTGGAGGCTGTCCATAGCCAGGGCGTGATTCATCGGGATATCAAACCCAATAACATTATCCGGCGACAGGCCGATGGCAAGCTGGTTTTGATTGACTTTGGGGCAGTGAAAGAAATCCACACCGCCAGTCAGAGCCAGCTCGAAGCCGATGATCAGCAGGCTCAACCGCAATCAACGTTTCTGCAGAGGGACGATCCTCTGGACAGCCGCACGATCGGAATTGGCACCCGAGGATACATCCCGGTAGAACAATATCGAGGGCACCCTCGCTTCAACAGCGACATCTATGCTGTAGGGATGACAGCGGTGCGAGCCTTGACAGGGCTGCCTCCCGATCGACTGCAGGAAGATTTCAGTACCGGACAGATTCTGTGGGAAAAGTCTACTCGGGTGGGTCAGGAACTGGCTACCATTCTCGATCGAATGGTTCACTACGACTTCACCCAACGCTATCAATCCGTGCCAGAGGTATTGGGCGATTTGCAAAGACTGATGGAATCCTATGACACATCCCTGGTGCCACTGCTGCTCCCAGAAGAGGATGAGACCAAAGAGGAAACCTTGCCGATCGAGAATTCCTCTGTACCCACGGAGCATTGGGACAGTTCCGGCTATAGTTCTTCCCGGCAGGATGTTTGAAAAGTCTAAATCTTGACAGCCCAGGCAACTACAGTGGTGGCTGTTAGAGCAAGACTGGCAGAGGCCACATTAAAAGAACCTGAGAATCTCCTGAATTATTTCTCAGGCAAAAATCAGCATTCAGGTCAGAACTCCTTAGAGCATCATCATTCTCCAGGCAGTTCTGCCCGTGAAAATAGATAGCAGAATTTGAGGCAGATTTGATGATGCGCTTTCCTCGTTTACTAATCCCAGGTCTGGCCGCGATCGCCCTGGTTGGATGTCTTGGAGCAACCTCAGGGACGCCTTCGGCTGAGAGTCCTGCTGCTCCTGTCTCTTCCCCCTCACCCGAACAGTCTGCACCTCAGGTTGCAGCAGCACCTTCTGGGTCATTTATGGCGGGAGAGCATCCCACTCAAGGCAAAGTGAAACTGGTTGTCAAAAACAATCAGCGATTTTTAGAATTTGACCGGACCTTTAAGACGGATTCAGGCCCTGATCTGGTTGTTGCGCTCCATCGATCGGGGAATGTCCTGCAAACGACTAAACCACCAGCCTATCCCTTGAAAGAGGGAGACTACGTGGTTCTGGCCCCTCTGCAGAAAACGAGTGGGGCGCAGAGTTATGCCATTCCCAGTCAGGTCAATCTGGCAAATTACAAATCTGTGGTGGTCTGGTGTCAAAAGTTCAACGCCACCTTTGGGGCTGCTCGGTTAAGCAACTAATGGTGCAAACAATAAATTTTGCCCCATGAGGGTTTGGGGGCCAAGTCCCCAAGAAGGGGTGAACCCCCCAAACCCCTTTCAAAACTTATGTTTTGCCGCCCTAATCATTGGTCATTTCTGATTTCGTGAGATCCCTTCCTGGGAGGGGTGACCCCCAGGGTCAGAGTCGGTAACAACAACTAAGTTGAGGAGAAATTCAATGAAACTTGCAGGGAAGGTCGCTCTGGTTACGGGGAGTAGCCAGGGGATTGGTCAGGCGATCGCGGTTCGTCTGGCAGCAGAAGGAGCTCGGGTTGTGATTAACTATCGCTCCAATCCTCAAGGAGCGGAAGAAACGCTCTCCAAGGTGCAGACTGCCGGGGGGGATTGCCACCTAGTTGAAGGCTACTGCGATAACGATCGGGGCTATAGCGTGGGCGCAGATCTGGGCATGGTAGACGATGTGCGGCGGTTGATTGCAGCCGGGATTGAACATTACGGCCAGTTAGATATTCTGGTCAATAATGCCGGGATTGAGAAGCATGCGCCTTTTTGGGATGTGACCGAAAAGGATTATGAGGCTGTGCTCAATGTCAACCTGAAGGGGGTGTTCTTTGCAACTCAGTCCCTGGTGCAGCATCTGAGGGAAACCAACCGTCCAGGCAAGATCATCAATATCAGCTCCGTTCACGAAGAACTGCCTTTCCCCAACTTCACAGCCTACTGTGCCAGCAAGGGAGGGTTGAAAATGCTGACCCGCAATCTGTCCGTAGAACTGGCTCCCTTAGGCATCACCATTAACAATGTGGCTCCCGGCGCGATCGAAACTCCGATCAACACCAAACTGTTGAATGACCCTGAGAAACTGGGGGCTCTGCTCAAAAACATTCCCCTGGGTCGGCTTGGTCAGCCGCAGGATGTGTCTGGTCTGGTGGCATTCCTGGCTTCCCCGGATGCAGATTACATCACGGGTTCCACTTTCTTTGTCGATGGAGGTCTGACCTGGAACTATCAAGAACAATGATGCAAGTTCTCCGCAAACATTACCCGGAATACCTGATGGAAGCGGCGGGGTTAGGCATTTTGTTGATGGTTGCTGGTGGGATGGCATTTCTGTTGAGGCATCCGGCCCTGTCCATCCACCAGTTCATTACTGAGCCGATCCTGCAACGCTTACTCACCGGATTAGTGATGGGGTTGACGGTGATTTCGATCGTGTATTCTCCCTGGGGTCAGCAATCGGGGGCCCATCTGAACCCGGTGGTGACGTTCACATTTTTTCGTCTGGGGAAGATTCATCCGATCGATGCGGGCTTCTACATCCTGTTTCAATTCCTGGGCGGTTTGACCGGTCTGCTCCTGCTTAACCAGATTTTGCGGGGCGCGATCGCCCATCCAAAGGTGCATTTTGTGGTCACACAACCCGGACCATCAGGAGTCTTCGCCGCTTTTCTGGCTGAATTCACGATCGCGACCGGCATGATGCTGATGGTGTTGTTTGTTTCCAATACGCCCAGGCTGGCCCGTTATACGGGGCTATTTGCAGGGATGCTGTTCGCAACCTATATTACGATCGAAGCGCCGCTATCGGGCATGAGTATGAACCCGGCCCGTACCTTTGCCTCTGCGCTTTCGGCTCAAAGCTGGACGGATATCTGGATCTACTTCACGGCTCCCCTGGCAGGGATGCTGTTGGCAGCCGAGGTGTACGTTCGTCTGAAAGGTCGTAAGGCGGTCAGATGCGCCAAGTTGCACCATCTAAACAATAAACGTTGCATTTTTCGCTGTGGCTATCGGGATTTGACGGTCAGAAATGGCCAGTTTGTTCTCAGTGACAAATTACCCGGTTCCTAAACTTCACTGTACTGACTGCCCAGTTTGTAAATCCCTTCTGTGATCATGACAAGGAGACGATCGTGCTTGAAAGTCTGGCCAAAATTCAAAATCCCCTGATCAGGAGTGCGACAGCAGCAATCACTGTCTGTTCAGTTATGACCTTTGCTGCCGCAATTACGATCGGGATTGCCAAACCCAAAACCGATGATGCGTTTCGCAGCGGCTTGACGGCTTCTTTGATTGGGACAGGGGTGGGGGCATTGTTTGGGCTGGTGTACCGGCAACGCCAAGGGGCTAAAACCCAGACTGGTCCTGCCACCCAACTGGATGGAAAACAGCCCTGGCAAGATTGGCGCAATTTCGTGGTGGCTGAAAAAGTCAAGGAAAGTGAGGAAATTACCTCCTTCTACCTGAAACCCGAGGATGGGGGAATGATTCCCCATTTTCAACCGGGACAGTTCCTCACGATTAAGCTGGAGATTCCCGGTCAGCCGCGCCCCGTAATTCGCACCTACTCGCTGTCAGACTATTGCAATACCTGCATGCACTATCGGCTTTCGATTAAGCGAGAGCCTGCCCCCAAGGGGCTGGACGTGTTGCCCGGTGTGGCCTCTAACTTCATGCATGATCAGATTCAGGTCGGTTCTGTGATCCAGGCCAAGCCACCGGCAGGGAAGTTTATCCTGGATGTGTATAAGTCGCTTCCAGTCGTATTGATCAGCAATGGGGTTGGGATCACCCCCATGATCAGTATGGCCAAAGCCTGTGCCCGGATGAATCCCGATCGTCCCCTCTGGTTTTTGCATGGAGCCAGGGATGGCCGCTTCCACGCTTTTCGAGAGGAAGTGCAGGCGATCGCTCAACAAAACCCCACTTTGCAGGTTCACTATTGCTACAGTCGTCCTCGGCCAGAGGATGCCGGCCATTACCAGAGCGAAGGATATGTGGATGTCGCCCTGTTGCAAAAACTGGTTACCCCCAATGCGGAGTTTTTCCTGTGTGGCTCGCCGCCTTTTATGCAATCCCTGCGAGATGGACTGAAAGCCTGGGGTGTTCCAGAAGAACAGGTTTTCTTTGAAGCCTTTACCAAGGCTCCAGCGGCTGCCAGCCCACCTGCCATTGAGCCCCAGGGGGCTAGCGCAGAAGTTGTCTTTGCCCAGTCTGGCCAGACCCTGACCTGGCGAGAAAGCGATGGCACCCTGCTGGAGTTCGCAGAAGCCAACAATATCAATCCTCCTTACAGTTGCAGAGCCGGGATTTGTGGGACCTGCATCTGTAAACTCCAGGCGGGGGAGGTGACTTATCGGGAAGCCCCCACGGCTGCGATCGAGGCGGGCTCCGTCCTGATCTGCATCTCCCAACCCAAGAGTGAGCGAGTTGTGCTGGATATTTGAGCCCACCTGAAAGATTGAAAATATTAGTTGCAAAGGGAAGGCCAGATTCCGAGCAAGGGCTATGATTTGCCCAGCGTCACTGCTACGCAGCTTTTGCTGTCAATGCCTTGAGAAGATGAATGGGGATCCATGGTTATGGAAAACTTAAATTTTAAGCCGAAAGCTTTTGGTTACCATCCCTATAATGCCTATTTCCTGGCCCTGGTGTCCCAACTGGCCTATGAAAAGGATGGGAAGGCTGTCCAGGCAAAGGCCCAATCCTGGGGAATTGCAGCAGAGGATATCCAACCTTTTGATTGCGGGGGAACGCAGGCCATCCTGCTAGCCGATTCGGAGAAGATTATTGTTGCTTTTCGAGGCACAGAACCTATCCTGGCTGATTGGATCACAGACCTCAAAATCCGCAAAACTGCTGGACCTGGGGGTAACGTCCATCGGGGGTTTTATGCGGCCCTGGCCTGTATCTGGGCGGATGTGGAGAACGCGATCGAGCAGGCCATTGACAAAGCTTCCCAGCAACAGCGGCAAAATCCAGCTTACACCCGACCCACCCTCTGGTTCACGGGTCATAGCCTCGGTGGAGCCCTGGCTACTATGGCCACGGCCTTCTGTAAGTTCAATGAACAGCCGATCGTGGTGAATGGTCTCTATACCTTTGGTCAGCCCAGGGTTGGAAGTGAGAAATTTGCGGCAAACTTCAATAACCTGTTTAAGGCCCAGACATTCCGCTTTGTCAATAACAATGATGTTGTAGCAAGGCTTCCACCCAGCTTGATGGATTATAGCCATGTGGGCCAGTTAAAATACTTCGACCATGAGGGCAACTTCAAGAGTGATGGTGATTTGAACTGGTGGAATACCTTCTGGGATCGGGCTGCCGGGTTACTGGAGGAGAGTCTTAACGCTGGTCCTGATCAAATTAATGATCACAGTCTGGACGAACAGTATATCCCTCATCTGTTGAAGCATGTACAGCAATGGGAAGTAGAACAGAAGCCTCCATCTCCCTAGTTCACCACCATACTACCCTCTCAGATTAACCTGCCCGATCGGCCAGTTCCAACCAGCGTTCCGTCGCTGTATCGATCGCCTGAGTCAGTTCCGACAGGCGTTCTGACAATTTCTGCACTTCACTGAAGCCTGCCGGTGGATTGGTATACAAAGTCTTTTCGATCGTTTCTTTCTCCGCTTCCATTGCTGGAATTTGCGTCTCCAGTTGTTCATACTCCCGCTTTTCTTTGAAAGAAAGTTTGCGGATTCTAGTGGAAGTAGGAGATGTGGCAGCAGCAGTTTCTTGAGAGTCCTGAGAAGCAGTGGTCAGCTCTGACACTGGCTGCAGATTTTGCAGTGGCTGATTAACCGTTGACCGGGCAATTTGCCCCTTGACTGCCTCAGCTTCCTCCTCCGCCTGCTTGTAATCCAGGTAGACCGAGTAATTGCCGGGATACTGACGCAGGGTACCCCCAGCTTCAAAAGCAAAAATGCTATCTACCGTGCGATCGAGGAAGTAACGATCGTGGGAGACCACAATCACACAGCCGTTAAAGTCTTCCAGGTAATCTTCTAAGACCGTCAGGGTTTGCACATCCAGATCATTGGTGGGTTCGTCCAGGATCAGCACATTTGGCGCACCCATCAGCACCCGTAAGAGAAATAGACGCCGCCGTTCTCCCCCCGATAGCTTGTGAATGGGAGCATATTGCTGATTGGGTGGAAACAGGAAACGCTCCAGCATTTGAGAAGCGGTAATGACTTCGCCTTCTGCCGTTTTAACCAGTTCCGCCACGCCCTTCAGATATTCGATCACCCGCTGGTTTTCGTTCATCGTCACATCATCCGAATGCTGGTCGAAATAGCCGATGTGGATGGTGGAGCCAATCTCTACCGTGCCTGCATCCGGCTGCACCCGGCCCGTGATCATATCCAGCAACGTGGATTTGCCCGCTCCGTTGCTACCAATAATCCCGATCCGATCTTCTGGATTGAAATAGTAAGTGAAGTCTTTGATCAGGGTACGATCGCCATAAGCCTTGCAGAGACCCGTTAGTTCGATCACCTTCTTGCCAATCCGACGACCGGCAGTGGAAATCTCAACTTTGCCTTGGCCCTGCTTGAATTCTTGGCCCTGCATCTCATGGATGCGATCGATGCGGGCTTTTTGTTTAGTGCTGCGAGCCTTAGGACCTCGCTTCAGCCACTCCAGTTCCCGCCGCAAGACCCCGACATGTTTTCGCTGGCTGCTGGCCGCCACCTCTTCCGCTTCGGCCTTCTTGGTCAAGTAGTACGCATAGTTGCCATTGTAGGTATAGAGATCTCCCCGATCGACCTCCAGAATCCGATTGGTAACTCGATCAAGGAAGTAGCGATCGTGGGTAATCAGCAACAAAGCCCCTCGAAACCGGTTCAGATAACTCTGTAACCACTCTACCGACAGGGCATCCAGATGGTTAGTCGGCTCATCCATCAAGAGCCCGTCCGGCTCAGACAGCAGGGCTGTGGCCAGGGCAATTCGTTTCCGGTACCCCCCGGACAGAGCGCCAATGCGAGCCTCAAAATCCTCAATTCCCAGCTTGCTGAGAATGATCTTGGCATTGGTTTCCAGTTCCCAGGCTCCCGCTGCTTCCATTCGTTGCGACAGGCTGGAAAGCTTGGCCATCAGCGTCTCCGTATCCCCATGGCCATGGGCCAGCTTATCAGACAGGGCCTCATACTCCCGCACCAGATCCATTTGCTCCCCACTGTCTGCAAAGACCTGCTCGAGGACGGTCCGATTCTCATCCAGCTCCGGTTGTTGGGGCAGGTAAACCACTCTAGAGCCGGGATTGGTCCAGAGTTCTCCTTCGTCGATCGGCTCCAACCCTGCAATCATTTTCAGTAGGGTTGATTTACCGGAACCATTGATGCCAATCAAGCCCACTTTATCGCCTTCATTCAGGCTGAAGCTGGCATCCCGCAGGATTTCTTTGATCCCAAAGTCTTTCTTAACCGATCGCAGCGTAAAAATTGCCATGAGCTACAGGTCACCTTCAGTAACCTAGTTTAGCGTTGCCTGGAGTCCACTCGCCTGTTTCGCTTCTATTCGGCCCCTGATTGAGGCTCGTATGGGAATATCCAGCAGAACATAGAACAGCCATTTGGCGGCAGTGGCAAATTTCCGATCCCTCAGCAAGACTGCCAGCAAGTAAGCTGTCTCTAATGCTGTTTTGTAAGGATGGGACGCAAGCGTTGGATCGAAGTCTTTCCCATGCCGGATGCGTTTGATGGCAATAATGATTCCCTTCAAAAGACAGACATAGTACGTCATTACCGAGCCAGTTTTTAAGGCTTCATACAGGAAGTTTAGATCGCCCCCCAACCCTCGCCACTTCCGGTCTTTAGCCGGAGCCTGATAGTGATTGGCCCTGGCCTTTTCAGCTCTAACAATCTTCAGACCCTGACGCTGGACTCGGCGGGCCAAGTCATGCTCCTCGCAACCATAGGTCTTAAAGTACCGAATATTAGTATCAAATTGAAAGTAATCTGCCAGCACTTGCCTGAGCGAAAACAAACTCCCTGTGCCAAAAGTGGGGGCATTCCAATCATGGGATCCATGACATTGGTAGACGCAACCCCAGGTAAACATCAGGTCAGGGTCGTTAATATATAGCTCGGCAATTTCATCCAGACAATCCGGGAATGGACTCACATCATCGTCCATGAAAACGATAATGCTCCCTTGAGCATGGGCAAGGGCTCGATTTCTGCTAAACGGTAAGCCTCGATTTCTCCCATTGCGCAGGATGGACAGATGCTCGATTTTGGTTGGGTAGTCATGGAGCACCTGTTCAACTGGTTCTGGGGAATGATCATCCACCACAATCACTTCATAGTTCGGATAAGTCACTTGCTCGATCGCAGGCATACTATACTTTCGCAAACTCTCAGCCCGGTTATAGGTGCAGAGGGCGATCGTGATTAGGGGGAGCTTCATAGAATTCAAGACCCTGATTACCTTAAAGATAATACTATTGCTTACTGGATGCCTGCCGGGAAGGCAGTTCCTGCCGGATGCCATCTACCCATGGCAGAATCAATTACTCTAGTTCTAGAAGCCTATCAACCCGCAAGCACCATGATTGACCTCTACTACTGGCCCACTCCCAACGGGCACAAAATCACCATCTTTCTGGAAGAAGCCGAGCTGGGCTATCGGATTATCCCCGTCAATATTGGTGCCGGTGATCAGTTTAAGCCAGATTTTTTGAACATTGCTCCCAACAATCGCATGCCCGCCATCATTGATGATCACCCGGCAGATGGGGGTACCCCTATCTCCATCTTTGAATCGGGCGCAATCCTGCTATATCTGGCCGAGAAAACTGGGAAGTTTTTACCAACGCCGTTGCGTGATCGCAAAACAGTCCTGGAATGGTTATTCTGGCAAATGGGTGGGCTGGGTCCCATGGCCGGACAAAATCACCACTTTGCCCAATACGCGCCTGAGAAGCTGCCCTACGCCATCGATCGCTATGTGAAAGAAACTAATCGGCTCTATGGGGTTCTGAACCGTCAGCTAGAAGGGCGGGACTACATTGCTGGGGCCTATTCCATTGCCGATATGGCCTGCTATCCCTGGATTGTGCCCTACGAACGGCAACAGCAAAATTTGGAGGACTTCCCCAATCTGAAACGTTGGTTTGGGCAGATGCACGATCGACCGGCTGTGATTCGAGCCTATGAAAAGGGGCAGCCCTATAGCAAGCAACCTACCGTTAACGAGGAGAGTCAGAAAATCCTGTTTGGCCAGACAGCCGCATCTATTCAACCAGCAGGAAACCAATAAGGTGACATGTTCCCCTGATTATCATTGTTGGCCAGAGGATGACATCTTTTCTCGCCGCACTACTTCAATCTGATTGACCTCAAAAACCAATGTAAAGGTCTGCCCCATTGATTTTTCTATAAATTTTTCTAGGAGCGTTACTTGTTTTGGGGTAACAGCTTCTGAACTGCGAACGGTTAATCGGACTTCAGGAGGGATGACCAACCAATTTGTTTCAATCTTTAGCAGTTCTACACGCTGAAATGTCATCGTCCGATTCAGCAATGCTTGTTTGAGATTGGCCTCCAGACGACTCTGCCTCACCAGATCAATAAAACTTAGACCGAGGGGAACGAGCAGAATACTCGTCAAAATAGTTGCCAATATCAATGCTTTCCGGGCCTGGGAAAATGGCGCATAGCCTGCCAGGAAGAAGGTCACCATGCAAGAGAGCATAATTCCCAACAGGTTAGTCAAGTAGAGTAATGATGCGCCCAAGCTCAGGATGCCATTGGCGTGGGATAACCCCAAACCAATGACGCATAGGGGAGGCATCAAGGCAACGGCGATAGCTGTTCCTGCCAGACTACCAGAAATTTTAGGTTGCACTTTCCCATAGCCACTGATGCTGCCAGATGAGATAGCAATACCCAGATCTAAGAGATTAGGTTTAGACCGCGCTAAAATTTCACTGCCAAAGGTTGAAAATCCTGCTAATGATCCTAATATCCAGGAGAGGATGACAGCCAGTACTGTTCCCACTGCAACTGAAGTAAGTCCCCGTCGGAAGAGTGTGATATCCCCTTCTAGGGCACCAAACGCCAGACCTCGAATGGGTAACATCAGAGGCGCAACAATCATGGCTCCGATGATAACGGCTACACTATTAGAGAGTAATCCGAGGGTAGCAATGATACAGGATCCAACAATGAGAATTAGAAAATTGAGATCCAGTTTGGATTCTTCCAGGAGTTCAGTGCGAAGTTGATGCAGTTTCGTTGCATCAGCTATTGTACGTTGTGAATGCCGAATGCATCGTCGTACGATCGCCACCACAGGGACTGCCCAACTGGCCGGAATTCTTCTCAACATACACAACCCTCTGGAAAACTTCATTTTGTATTCATCATCCCCCTTCCTGAAGAAGCGGATTTCCCAGTCATTCTGGCAGCACCTCTGTCCCTGGTATAGAGGCTTCACAGGTCAATGGGATGCGATGCTTGCTAATCCCCCGCATATCTCACCAGCAAACTGGAACCAGCAGATCAAACTAACTTCTTGATGTCGCCGAAGGCCCGGTAGAAGCCCCCACGAGAGGATTCGCGAATTTCTGCCACCAGATAGCGGGCTCCCTCTTCTCGAATGTCCTTCGGGAACTGCACTTTCCAGGTGGCGTTGTAGCCAGGGGAAGCAGTGCGAATCCGGAGCTGGCTGCCCTCCCGGAAACATTCCACGATCACACCGCCAGTGGTGGCAGAAGTGGTTTCCAGAGTGGTGGAAGGCAGGGAGGCAACGGCCTGGGGCGCTTTGATGTCCACGACCTGGGGGATGGTGCCTGCCTGGGCCGCCGCGATCGCCGTCTCACTAGCATCAATACAGGCCAGGGAACCATCGGTGGTGACAATATACAGCCGATCTCGGAAAAACTGCATGGAGTAGGCGGAGCCACAGCCTGTAGCCAGTTTCCAAAGGCGATCGCCCTGCTGGTTGAAGCAGTAGAGGGAAGAATAGTTATCTCCAGCAAAGACATACTTGCCGTCCTCGGCAGCAGCACAGGAATAGACTGCGGCATCACAGGCATAGACCGTCCCGGCTTCCCCTTTCTTGGAAAAGCAATGGACCTTATTGGAGGAGGTGGCCGCATAGACACTGCTCTCTTCCTGCCAGCCAAACAGCACTATGCCCCCCGTCGGCTGATGCCAGATCAGGCGGCCATCTTCCCAGTCATACATGGTGACGCCGCCGCTGTGCCCGTGGTAGACTCCGATTTCATCACAGCGGATCATCCAGCCGGACGCTCCCTGGCTCCGCTTCATCCACTGGGATTCGTCTTCCTGGTTGATCACTGCCACCTGGCCCCCCGCATCGGAAACCCCCAGCACCCCATCATGGATATCCAGCCAGAAAATATCCACATCGGGGGCAATCTCGTAGGCGACGCGGGGCACCTTGCTGCTCAGGTCATACACCTTGCCATCATCACAACCGGCGTAGATCCAGTCCTCATCGGCCACGATGCACTTCACCCCTTCCGGCAGGGTGAACTGACCCAGAACCTGCCCCTGATGGTCCAGGACGAACACCCGTCCCGCCTGATTGCCCAGCCAGCAATGCTGCTCATCCACAAAAATCCCCAGGGCTGGAGAACCGGAGGCAAACTTCCAGAGCACGGGAGACTGCTTCGCTGTTGATCGATTACTGGTCATCTGGCGACGGGTCACGGGCCGCTTCTGCCGCCCCCCCATCACCGCCCGTTCGTAGCCCTTCTTCAGCTTCTCGTTGATTTTCTTGGCAGCGTCCGCTTTGGCCTTTTCCGGTGAGGCATGGGTCTTGGTTTGGACCTGGCCCTGGTCTCCAATCCGACCATAGCGAATCGTCACCTCACTGCCTTTGATCACCACCTCATAGAATTTGTGGGACCCCCCATCCGCTTCGGACAGTTCCAGATAGGTTTTCTCTTCGTCACCGGCTGCGGGGGCAGCCACGGGCACTGGCACTGGCACTGATTCTGGTGGGGTAGCCACGGGCACTGGGGTAGGTTCTGGAGTGGGTGCCGGGGTGGTTACTGGACTGGGTGTAGGAACTGGTAGGGGCTGAGGCTCGGCGAAGAACTCCAGGAAGCCAAAGTATTCTGCACCTTTGCACTGGGGGAAACGATCGGCATTGAGAAACTGGGAGCGGGCTAAGGGAAAGGAACACCACTGGGTAAACCGCTGCAAGCTTTCACCAGGAATGGAATAAGTGACCTTACCTATCCGGCGAGATGTGGAGGAGCCGTAGGCGATCAGGACCCCCTCCTCATAGGCCAGCAGAAAGGACATGTTTTCCAGTTGCGCCACGTTACCAGCCTGAGGTTTGAGGCGGTTCCATTCGTCCACTAGACAGTACTCAATCGCAAAAAAATCGGCATGGGCAATTTCCGGAAACGCATCCGCATTGGCAAAGAGTTCCCGGTCGATCGTAGGACCGTAATCATAGGAAAAGACCCGGACAGTCTCATAGACAAAGGGAATCAGTAACAGACCAATGAATTCCCCCTGGTCGGCGTCACAAATCACCAACCGACCCGTTTTCCCTTTCCGCAAAATATATCGGGGCTTCTCCATGGGTATTACCTGCGTTTGCGTTTGTACTTCTGTTTAATGCGCTTGACCTGAGCCAGGAGTTTCTGGCCTTTTTCGGGATTCACCATCGCGACATAATTGGCAAACCCGTGAATCGACGCCATTAAATCTCGCGAATGGCCCCATTGTTTCCCTGCTGGTCCATCCTTCTCGATCTGGTAAAGGATGGCCCGGAAGCGTTTCAAGGTCTCCCGGTCCACATTCAATTTGTGGTTGACCACAATTCCGGTCACTTCCTGCTGGCGGGAATTCCGTAGCACCCTGGTTTTCTGATCATGCACCGTGAAGCCTTCGTGGGTAAGGATGGCCACCGATCGCTGCAGCAGATTACAAATCTGGCGCAGCGCGTCCCCGGAGCCTGAAAAGGTGAGATCGTCGGCATAGCGGGTATAGGTGAAGCCGAGGGTTGTGGCCATCTCTGTCAGACGCCGGTCCAGACGGCGGCAGATCAGGTTCGCGATCGTCGGACTGGTGGGAGCCCCCTGGGGCAGGCGGCGATCGGTGAGGGCTACATAGTAGGTCTGGCCATCCAGGTCCACCGTCTCCACCTCCGGTTCCGTACAGAGCAGGGCCAGGATGGTGGCGACGGCTTCAGAGTAACCGAAAGAGCGAAACAGTCCTTTGACCCGGCGATAGGAAATGGTCGGGAAAAAGTCCTGCAGATCCAGGTTAATCACCACATCCGCCCCCAGATGGGGCAAGGCATTGGTGACGATCGATCGGCCTCGACAAAATCCATGGGCGGCATCATGGGGCGTTAACCGATCTAGAATATTGTCCAGAATCCAGTACTGAACCTGTTTCAGTCGAGGCATGGGCGCTGAAATTAGCCGCAGTCCTCCCGTTTTCTTGGGAATCTGGAAGCGCACATAGTGGGAGGTAGGGCTGGTGCGACGGGCAAAAGCCAGAAATCGCAGGGCGGCGATCGTCAGACCCATGGCTGTCGCTAACTGCTCGGCAGTCAGGCAGAGGGGTAGGCGGTGCTGCTGCAAGCGATCGGACAACCCTTCAGTCTGATTCAGCCCTCCAGAGACTCCCTCCCCCAGATAGAGAATCTCCTGCTGCCGCCGCTGTTCCCAGGCAGCAGACCGTTCCTGCCGTTCCCGTTCCCGTCGCTCTTTTGTCTCCTGCTGTTTACGTCTAGATTCGGCCAGACGCTTCTCCAGCATCTGCTTCCGCAGAATTTTCTCATCCTGCAGGCGGCGGTCTTCCCGTTTTAGTTCCCTCAGTTCCCGATGGATCTCGCCCCGCCGCCGGATCTCGTCTGCCGGGTCCTGGGGTAGTTCTCCCTGAGCTGGCCAGAAGCCCAGACGGATCATTTCCTCCAGAATGATTTCCTCTCTGGAGGTTTGCCGGATACGATCCCACAGTTCCTCACGGGTGCGGGGGGGAGATGGCTCGGACATGACCGAAATGGATAGGGTTGGTGATGCGGTAAGAGCGGGACAACCATTTGGGCTGCCCCACTGGCGGAACCTTCCTTCGTAAACCCCCTGGAACTGGATCGCTCAACTCAAGCGGCTCCCGGGTACTATCGCTCGTTAGCTTCGCGGAAACGACACCGTAACAGCGATAGTACCCGGAGAGACGCACAGTTAAGAGCGGGCCAGTGATGCGCGTTTAGACTAACCACAAGGATGGCGATCCACCATCCGGATTGCAAGGTTTGACGTTCCGCCTCTACCGCTGTGCCGGGTAGCCTGACCCATACTGATACCCGAATTGCATTCTGAGCGCCAGCATGTGCTCACATGGACCTTTACGCAGCTTGTTTTGCTGGTAAAAGTTGCAGCTACAACCTGCCTGGATCATACGGTGATCCCGATCGATCGTCACGACCGGTTCATAAGTCTTTTCTTTCTCCTGGACGGTCCCTTGTAACAGCAAGACCCCAGCACCGTCTCGGGTGGCATGGGTCACCTGCACCCCCTTCTGCTTCAGGAAGCGGGTAGCCTTCTCCTCCCGATCGTTGGCGAACCGGAGCTGATCCAGGGGCAGGGGGTCCCGACTCAATTCCCGCACCCGATAGACTTGCTTGTTCAGGTCATAGATGGCCCGACCCGCCTGGGTATAAGCTCCCAACGCCCCCTGGACGATCGCCCGATCCAATCCCATCCGCCTTGCCAGGGCCTCTGGCGCTTCCCGCCAGTTTTGCCGCAGAGCCTGGAAAACCTGCTGTTTAGTCCAGTCATCCACCTCGGCACGGGGAGCCATTAAATCGAAATTCCCCGCCTGGGACCAGTCATTCGCAGTCCAGCCGGAAAGACCCAGGGTGAAGGCCATGTCCCCCAGGTCAGCCACGTAGAAGGAGGGCATGCCCGTGCCCAGCAGATGCACCGTGAACTTGCGGGCTACAGGAATGAGCCGTTCCAAAAAGAGAAGTCGCCGCCGCCCCCAGACCCGGATCTCCTGGGCTTCAGGGCCTGGGTAGGGAGATCGGGCACAAACCACCTCGATCTCCCAGGGTTCAAACACAATCCGCACGGGCTGACCAGGTTGTAGATGATACCGCAGGCTGCGGGGTCCCTGCCGCTCTTTGTGACGACGCAGGACAAAACAGATATTGTGAATGTCGATCGGGTGCAGGTCGAATTGGGTGGCAGGCAGGGCCATAGCCGAACTCACCTGTAGGAAGCCCCGCACCCAGCTATCGGGCAGGTCGATCTTGACTTCTTTGTAGGTCTCTTCCCCAGTAGTCTGCACCTCGAATCCGGTGGGATCGACCTCAAACTGGGTCTGCTTGTAGCTGCGAATCTTCTGGAATTCGTTATAGAGGGCTGCGGAGTAATCAATATTGGTGGTGCCACAGGCAAATTCCCCAATGTTCTGGAAGACCTCATAACTAGCACTTAGCCGTCCATAGCTGGATTCGTCTCGACTGAAGCATTCGAAGAAAATTTCATCCGGATGAACCGTAATCACCGGGTCAAACAGAAACAGTAGATCCCGCTCTTTCTCATAGCAATATTGCATGAACTGGTACTTGGCTTTCTCGAAGGGAGCCATCCGCTCCCGATGAAACCGGTTCAGCACCATCAGTTCCTGTTGCAACGCCTGCACCCGCTCGCCGATCCCCAACCGTTGGGCTGCCACCAGTTGCCAGTCAATCTCGGCCTGCTGGGCGGCCCACTCCTTGTAGGCCGTTTTGTCCTTGGGCTGGAATCGTAGATCAGCCACGACCACATCGTGCAGGGCACTGATGGCTTCGCGAAAGGCCACATGCTGGCGTAACTCCCCTCGAAAGAAGGTTGGCTCTCGCTTCAAATCAGGGGCAAAAGACATTTGGGTCCGATCGCCCCGTTGCAATACAGAGGTACTACCTTTGTAGGTGTGGTTAAATTCCATGGCTCATTACTCCTAAGGAGCTTGTCCTTGCTCAAGTTTCGCCACGCTAGAAACCTGAAAAATATTTGTACCTATTCTGACATACGCCCCTAGCCTCAACGGTTGCAGCTTTGAGTTTGTAATGCTCCAAAAGTGCTGCTACAAAAAAATACCCCCTCAAGAGGAGGGGGTAGAGTGAGTATTCGTACTGAGGGATAATAGACTTTATTGCTACGGAGGCAATGATATTGGGTGTGAGAGAGAACCAGTAAAGAATAAACTGCCATCTGGTTATAGAGTAAGACTGCCATATGTCATCCCTGTGTCCTTGAGTTAGCATTTCTATGGCTGAGCCAGAAAGAATTAAGACACAGCCCGCTGAAACAGGGACAGGATTCCTGTCCCGATGATGATTTTGGTCATATTTCTGCCATCCTATGGCTGGTGCAACCTGGCTTGGGGAGACAGCCCAGTAATTCCCTATAGTGATGGGGGAGTTGAGTATAAAGTTTTAGTGAAGTGTTAGTAGAGTTACTTAAGCCTCTTTCAAAAGTTTGATATTGTTTTTTTCCATAGACTAATTATGTCAACTTAGCATCCGCAATGCTTGTCTAGTCGCGATCAGATCGATATCAGGTTACGTGGATATCCTGGGATGAATATGCTCTGGGATGTATATGTTCTGGGCAAGAATGTTTAGTTAATGCTCATTCTAATGATTCAGGGAACGCTTCAGCTTTCTACCTCTAAATTCAACCATTACGGGAAATTCCCCTTGACTGATGTAGTGACTGAGCAGTGGAGCCGCCAGTGATGTCTGCTCAGCCTAAATTACTCGCGGTTCTGGAATAGCTGGCAGGGGTTGCAGTCTTTAGCCATGACTGGATCATGAGGATGCAGGGGGAGTGACTCTCTGCCTATCGTTTACTGTCTATTTTTAAGTTAAACGCGCAAGTCATGAAAAATTGTGTGAGCCCACGGAAACGGCATAGAAACCAGGTTTTGTGTACCAGCAAGCTTCTGGTCATTCCAGGGCGTTGTGAGTCATCCGGAGATACCTTAGCCTTTCTAACGTCCCTGCTGGAAGGGTTTGCCCAATGTGGCGCAGTTCAGCAGATTTGCGTTTTAGTTCAAGCTGGCTCTCCTCTGGAACAGGAACTGGCTGATGCTGGCCTGCTTTTTAGCGTTCAATCTATTCCAGTTCGATCGGCCAGCCAGTTTTTAACCCATGCCCTGCAATGGGTTAACCAGCAGCCTGCAGAATGGCCCCTTTTGCTGGACAATTGGAGACCATCGGTTCTATGGTCAACCCTGATCCTTGCTGCGCCACGACTCTGCTGGAGTAACCGCCAGGTTTATCATTTTTATCGGGATACGGCATTGCTGCAAAATCCTGGTCTGTTGCTGCTCCAGAAGCTGGCGTTTCTTTATTTGGCCCATCATACGATTTGTAGTTCTTATTTCACGGCCTGGCACATTGCCCGATTTACAAAGAACCTGCGGGGAATTCTTTATCCTCCCGTGGAGAACGATCGCGGCTTCAACCCATCGCGCTCCCATGAAATTCCTGAGCCCCTAGCCACTGCCATCCGAACGGGAGCCAAAATTATTCTGGCCCCTTATCGATGCAAAACGGCCCAGAGTGGAACTGATCAGAGCTTAATGGCTCTCATTCCCATGATCGTTTATCTACATTCCCAGGGGCACTCCTACCATATTGCACTAATCAGTGAGGATGAAGGGATTACCCCTGGCCTGGTGCGCAAATTGCGGGAACGACTCAAGCAAATAGGAGGGGGAACTTGGGTGACGGTTTTACCATCCGGAGCCAGGATGAGTGACTACTACAGCTATACAGAGGTGGTGGTGGCCCTGTCTCCCCAGGAACCCTGTGGCCGGGTGGTGGTGGAGGCCATTACAGCGGGGGTGCCAGTCGTGGGCAGCCAGACGGGCGGTATTGGAGAAATCCTCAGTCACTTTGCGCCAGAGTGGTCGGTCGATGCCACAGATCCGATCGTCGTAGCAGAAACCATTCTCCACCTGAATGCCGACCTGAACACGCCTCAAAAGCTCGTATGTGGCCAGGAGTGGATCCGAATGCAGGGAACCCTGGCTGATTATGCCCGCAAAATGATGATGATTACCAAGATGATCCCCGATAGCTCTCGTCAGTGGGTTCGGCAGGGGCAGGCTACCCTTTCAGCCTCCTCCAATTGAGATCGCCTGATCAGCAGGGGGAGGACGATGGCAGTACCTCAGGTTGATAGCGGATCCCAGCCTGCTTCAAACGGCGTAGCGCTTCACCCAAACGATCGCACTCCGCGATCAAGCTGATCCGCACATACCCTTCCCCGCCTGAACCAAACGCATTCCCAGGCGTGACCACGATCCCAGTCTGCTCTAGCACATTCAGAGCAAAATCAGTTGAACCGGTGCCGATCGGGCAGGGAACCCACAGGTACATGGTGGCCATGGGTTTAGGAACAGTCCAACCCAGTTCTCCTAACCCCTGAATCAGAAAATCCCGGCGGTTCCGATAGCGATTCTGGACTTCATGCAGATAAACATCTGGAAGTTGTAATGCTCTCTCTGCAGCAGCCTGGAGGGCAGCGAAGATCCCGTAATCCAGGTTCGTCTTCAGGGTGCGCAACCCCTGAATCACATGACGATTACCCACGACAAAGCCAACTCGCCAGCCAGCCATATTATAGGTCTTGGACAGGGTATGGAACTCGACCCCAATCTCCTTCGCCCCAGAAATTTCCAGGAGGCTAGTGGGCTGATAGCCATCAAAGGCCAGTTCGGCGTAGCAAAGGTCATGCACCAGGAGAATTTCGTAGCGACGGGCAAAGTCAACAATCTCCTCGAAAAACTCACGGGGAGCTGTAGCCGCTGTCGGATTGCTGGGGTAATTAAAGTATAGGATCTTAGCCTGCTCAGCCACGGCATCCGGAATTTGGGTGACATCAATCAGCCAGTTATTCTCCGGTTTCAGGATCAGGCTATGGATTTTTCCACCAGCAATGATTGGCCCCCGGAAATGGGCCGGATAGGCTGGGCTGGGAACCAGCACCAAATCCCCCGGATTGACGTAGGCGATCGCCAGGTGGGTTAACCCTTCCTTCGACCCCAGTAAGGGCAGGGCTTCCCCCTCCGGATCCAGCATGACTCCATAACGGCGGTTGTACCAGGTTGTGATGGCCCGTCGAAAACTAGCTGTGCCCTCGAAGGGAGGATAACCATGGTTGGCAGAATTCTGCAGAGCAGCTATGGCCGCCTCGACAACTGGTTGGGGCGTGGCTCCATCCGGGTTACCCATACCCAGATCAATTAAATCCAGACCCTGCTCCCGGGCCCGAGCCTTCAGTTCATCCAAACGAGCAAAAACATAGGGGGGAAGGGCCTGCAACCGATCGGCAGGGGCTAACCAGTCCGGTCTCATGGGGTCACCTCCTGATCCGGATAGGAGTAAGGAGAGAGTTCCTCGATTCGATTTCGTTCTCCTCGAACCGGGGCCAGGGTGGAAACCATGGCTGCCATCAACTGGGAAGGCTCGATCGGGAAAGGTAGACGGTGAATATCCGAGCCAGGAGCACAGGCCAAGTCAGCAGCCTGCTGTAATTCAAACAGGCAGACATTTCCCAAACCTAGCGCCGCCAGATCCTGGGGCAGGCCAATCTCAGCATAGAACTTGAGCAACTGATGACGGGCTGTAGCAGCTAACTGGTTACCCTGAACTATTTCCTCCAGACGGAGTTGCACCAGAATTCCATAGGCCACTTTCTCTCCATGCAGGGAACTGTGGCTGGCGGCAATATGGGTCAGCCCATTATGAACGGCATGGGCGGCGACTGTTCGGCATTGGGCTCCCCCCAGGCCCCCAATCACCCCAGCCAGGAGCACGGTGGCATCTACCACTTCGCGCCAGATTGGCCCTCCCGGATCCTGAAGTGCAGGCAAAGATTTCTGAAACAAAATATCACGTAATACTCTGGCTTGCTGGACGGCAGCAATGAGTAAGGTCTGATCAGAGTGGCCACTGCTGACAGAAGCCTCATACCACTTCGCCAGAGCATCCCCTATCCCAGCCACCAGCGATCGAGGGGGAGCGGTTTGGATCAGGTCATAATCCAGAATCAGCACATCCGGGCAGTGGGCCAAACCGACATCGTAGAGAAACCCGCCCTGGTCAGAATAGACATTGGAGAGGGCAGTCCAGGCGGCACAGGTGGCAGCAGAGGTGGGAATCGTCACGATCGGCAGTTGAAGCTGATGGGCCACCAATTTCGCTGCATCCAGGGCCTTGCCTCCACCTACACCGATCACAACATCAGATTTAGATTCAGCAGCAGCCTGCCGCAGAACGGCCAAACTTGCCTCACTACAATCTTTGCCGTAGGCAAGCCACGCGGCCTGCTGGGATTGCTCCAATAGCAGGGGGTGCAACAAGGGATGAATCAGTTCCAGAGTACGATCACCACCGATCACGAGGGGACGGCTACCCAGTTGGGCGATCGCTGATCCAGATGCGGCTAAGGCTTGCTCCCCTCGGATCACCCAGGCAGGAGCAGCATGGAGGGATAGGATGGGTGGGGCCTTGCAAGTTGAATCGGACATGTTCGAAGTGGACAACTATACCAGTTGAATCACGGTAAAGACAACCATACTACCATTTAACCCCGCTGCACAGGGACAGATGCCCAAAAATAGGCATAAACAGGCAGGGAAATCAGGCTGATATTTTAGCCATCTGTGCTGCATCAATCTGAATCACGAAAGGTTCAGTCGCCGTAGGAGAGGTGGCTGGCTTTACCTGACCTAAAAATACTGGTTCCGATACGCCTGGCTCTGGATGCACGATCGTTCTGGCCCGAAGGAGAACCCCCCTACCCCGGCTCAAACGACCCGCAGAGAAGAGATTCCCGGCAGCTTGACGGAGCGTAGCTTCCAACTGGGTTTCAGTAATCTCTCTGGGCACCAGGATGACCACCAGGTTTGCCCCATTGTCATAGATGGTAGAAAATCCCACCGCTCCCGGGATCACCTTGTGAGCGAAGGGTGCCAGACTTAAGGAAAACAGTCCTACGGTCAATACAGCCATAAATCCAGTCACACCAATCAGGCGAAACCGGAGGCCCCATTGCAAGACAAAACCCAGAGTAGCCAGGGCTGCGAAACCGAGGGTGGTGAATCCTGCCCATTTAGCAGCAATCAGGAAATCAGCAATTGTCGGCATAGGACTAATGTTGAAACTCATTCATTGCTCACGAATCCAGCAGCTTGAGCCCCCTTGGGACTTTCCAGCGCTGCTTTTAGAGTATGCCATGTCAACGTGGCACATTTGATTCGCACTGGAAATTGAGAGACACCCTGCATCACATTTAATTTTCGTAATTCTTGAGGAAACTCTGCTTGCCCCTTCATCATGGCCTGAAAACGCTGCACCATCTCCAGGGCTTCATCAACTTGCTTGCCCCGCAACGCTTCTGCCATCAGGTCAGCCGAGGCCATTGCGATCGCACAACCTTCTCCCTCAAACCGAACCTCTTCAATCTGGGTTCCGGCCTCGTTAAGTTTTAGAGTCAGTTCGATCGTATCTCCACAGGAGGGATTGTGCCCTCGTTGCTGCCGATGCACTGGATCGGTCTTGCCCTTATAGCGGGGCTTCTTGTAGCGCTCCAGGATTACCTGTTGATACAGATCCCGCAGATTACCCAGGGTCATGCTTGCTCGAATCGAACCCGATACAACGCCTCAATTGTAACAACTTACTTGCCCTTCATCTGTTGCGGGGAAGCATTCCTGTCAGGTTATTTCAGAACCCTGGATGTTCAAGTTGAATCCAGGGTTCCTAAGGATCGTGGATTTAATAACTCCGAGATTTTCAGCCCTCACC